>DASWXS010000423.1:0-3882 GCA_036405375.1 Bacteroidia bacterium | reverse complement strand
AATAAATCCGGTTAAAAAAGATTTTTTTAAGCCGACATTCTCCTATTTCGTTGTATTCTTGTGTGGTTATTTGTTATAACTTAATATAAGTTGAAACGACCTTTGCCATATAGCGTTAATGAGCTGGCTGAAAGACTTCAGAAAAATGATAAAGAGGCTTTTTCGTTGCTGTATGATAATTATTCCCGGGCGCTTCTTGGCCTTATCAATACTATTGTGAAAGATGAAGATGCAGCGCATGATATTTTGCAGGATGTTTTTGTTAAGATATGGAGAGGTATTGGGTCTTATAATAAAGAAAAAGGAACCTTGTTTACATGGATGTTGAATATAGCAAGAAACACATCTATTGATACACTTCGTTCTAAAACCAATAAACAAACTATAGTAAAGATTGATGGCAATGGACATATTGTTGACCTGAACAATAAAACTTCTTTTAATACAGATACCATCGGAGTAAAAAATGTAGTATCACAACTAAAAGCCGAACACAAAGAGCTGATTGATCTTGTTTATTTTTGTGGGTTCACACAGGAAGAGACTGCATCAAAACTCAATATGCCTTTGGGAACCGTTAAAACACGTATTCGTACAGCGCTCATTGAATTGAGAAAAATGTATGCTGAAGTACGACAGCAGTAAAGTGCCAGGTCTTTCCCATGATCATTTATTCAAAAGTGCTGCTAATAAAGTAGTGAGGAATTAATACCCGTATTTCAGGTAAAATCTAAATTTTTGTTTCCCGAAAGATTTATTAAACCGTTTCACCATGCTGGCATGAAAATACCCTGCATGAGTAAAAATATATTCTATTAATTAAACACAATTACTCATGGGAAATAAAATTACTCAACTTAAATTAGTATGTGCTTTCTGTTTTGCTTTTATAAGCAATTTAAATGCTGCAACGTTTACTGCAATAGCTAATGGAAACTGGTCGGCCGGTACCACCTGGGCTGGCGGTGTTAGTCCTGGAAGCACACTTGGGTTGAACGACAACGTAGTTGTTGGTTCAGCATTTACCGTAAACATGGATATGGATGTAGATGTGAACGGATTATTTGCATCTATTGATGTTTCCGGAACACTTACCAGTTCAGGAAACAGCCGTTTAACTATTTCGCAGGGAACTTTTTCCGGTAATGGAAATGCTGTTCTCGAAGATTTTGAAATGGGAGGAGGGCTGGGAGCAACCCTAAGTTTTTCAGGTGATATGTACGCTAAGCGAATGTGGAATTCGGCATTGAGTTTATCATTAGGAGCTCACCTTACTGTTGAAGATTCACTTTTTCTTGAAGCTGGAAGTCTTAGCCTCGGAAGCGGTGGCAGCCTTATCTTAATGACAGGGGCCGATATTCGTGTTAATGACGGAACGTTCAGTATTGGTTCTGGTTTTTTCGACAATACCAATGTGCATAGCGTTACCTATGTTGGAACTTCCAAAACTACAGGAGATGAACTGACAGGTGAGGTCACTGATGTATGGGTAACCCTTTCCAGCGCCAATCAAACTGTTACCCAGGGCGACAGTGCAACGGTAAGAGGTGTAATGCATCATCACATGGGCATGTGGTCTATAAATGGTTATATGCTAACACTAAGAGGTGATTACATGAATCAGAATAATTCTACACTAACCGGTGGCAATACATCTGATCTAAGAATTGAATCGGGCATAACTTTTAACTCTTCCCTACGATTTACTTCCGGGTCGTCTTCCTTGAATAACCTTCAATTGATGGGGACAGGTGCAACTAACCTGGATGTAAATTCTGATTTAGATATTTATGGCGAATACATGCTTGATAATGGCCACATGAATATGAGTGGTTCGTCAACATTACGCATGATGACCGGTTCTTCTGTTACTATCAACCAGGGAACAATGACACTGGGCTCAGGAAGTGATTTTGACGGAACCAATTCCTATAATGTAAATTACCTGGGTGCATCGAAAAGCTCCACATGGGAAACAAGCGGCTCGGGTTTAAATAATCTTAGTCTTGATATGACTAACGCAAACGATTCGGTATATATGATGCATTCAACACGTATCAATGGGATGCTGAACCTGGATAAAGGTACCTGGAGTATGCACGGTAATCGCCTGCGCCTGGATGGAGATGTTTCTACCACCACAAATGGATGGATACGTAGTTACGGTAACTCTGACCTGTATATAAATACATCTGCAGCTCTTTCCGATACACTGTATTTCTCCAATGGTTCTGAAATGGATACTTTGTCAATTGATATGACTGGAGGCGGACAGGTAATGACCAATTCCAATTTATGGATCAATGATATGGTGATGATCAATGGAGGCATGCATATCTGGAATAATCAGTTGTCTATTAAATCAACCGGCTCTATTACCGGTGATAATGCGGGTAATTATATCATGATCGATGGATCAGGAACTTTGAACATGATGGTGAATTCTGCATCAACGTATGTGAAATTCCCTGTAGGTACAACCAATGGATACGGTGCGGCTCATATTCAGCGTAATGCAGGTTCACCTTCCGGAATGGTAAGTGTAAATACAACAGATGGAGTGTATTCAAATGGTTTGTTTGGTTCGGGCATTGATCTTACAACATCAGAGAGTATGGTAAACCGCACCTGGGATTTTAACTCGGCGGGTGCCGTGAATGTAAATATGAAATTGGAATGGACGGATGGATTAGAAATGAATGGCTTCGATAGAAACAATGCTTTTATTAGTCATTATATCAGCTCTGCATGGGATAACACCACTGCTTCTTCATCGGGAACTTCTACAACTACGGGATATTATACCATGACAAGAAGTAATATTACTTCATTCAGCCCTTTTACTGTAATGGATATTAATGCAGTTGTGGGGTTAAAAGAACCGGCTGTTTCCTTAGGTAGTAATGTATATCCGATTCCTGCTTCCAATGAGATCAGCGTTGATCTTAATAATACCAGCAATCACGAATTGTCTTTATATGATGCCTTAGGCAATACAGTGAAAGTTGCAAATGTCAATAATGCAAAAAAATATACATTTGATATTGCAGATCTGAACAATGGAGTTTATTTATTGAAGATCAGCAGTGGTTCGCAATCTATAGTAAAAAAGATTGTGAAAGAGTAGGGAAGCCTTAAAATGAAAACCTTACCGGATAGATATACTCCGGTAAGGTTTTCTGTTATAATAACCATATTTATGATTTATTCGAATATTAATTACCGGATACTGATTAATTATGCTTATCTTTGTATTCTTCTAGTGAAGATTGTATCTCAATCTGTTTTGTGAAATCAAATAGCAATTCTAATTTTTTACTCTTTTCTTTAGCTGAATAGCGAACAAGCTGATGTACGTCTGTTTTGTTCGCAAAAATAAATAGTACAATGTAATAATCCGTTCATCAGTATTTAATGCGATGGACACAAATCAAAAAAAATGAACAAAGGAACAGTAAAATTCTTTAATGAAGCCAAAGGTTTCGGTTTTATTAAAGGTGACGACGGACAAGAGATTTTCGTACATGTAACAGGTTTAAAAGAAGAAATTCAAGAAAACGATGAAGTAGTTTATGAAACTCAAGACGGTAAAAAGGGTCTTAATGCAGTGAATGTAAAACTAGCTTAATATACTGAGTTTATAATCCGCTACGGCGAAAAAAGGGCTGTTCTGTGAAGAACAGCCCTTTTTGTTATTTGTTGGATGAACTTTTATGCTTTGCAATATGCTCTTCATAAAGCTGATGAATGATTCCATCAGATAACCCGATTTGTGGTACCAGTATCTTGTCGATATCCCCATGTTTCATAGTAGTGATCACAATTTTGGTAGCGGGCAAAATTACATCGGCACGATCGGGATTAAGTCCCAGAACAGTTACA
>DASWXS010000422.1:0-12985 GCA_036405375.1 Bacteroidia bacterium | reverse complement strand
AATTCTACATTGTCTTCTTCTGTTAACCCGGTTTGTTTTGGTGAAACAGGTAATGCTACGGTAACGGTTTCAGGTGGAAGTATACCTTATTCATATTCATGGAGCAGCTTACCGATTCAAACAGGTAGCACGGCTTTGAATCTTGTAGCAGGTAGTTATACAGCAACTATTACGGATGCAAAAGGATGTACGGTAACAAACGTAGCGGTAATTACACAGCCAACACAGGTTATTACTATAGGAGGACCAAGCACCATTGTTTGTTTAGGAAATTCAACTACATTTTCGGCAACAGCAAGTGGCGGTGCAGGAAACTACGAGTATACATGGGTGTCACCGGCTGCCCTGAATTCCGGGACATTAACCTTCAGTCCTACTGCCACAACAACATACACAGTTACTGCTTACGATCAGAATGGGTGTCGGGGAACAAGTGATACAATTACAGCAGTTGTATACGACTTAAATGCTTCGAGTGTTGACGTGGTTGCTGATACATTAATTTGCCCGGGAACTGCAACAGGAGTATTTGTTCAGATTAACGGAAACCCGGGCCCGGTGAGTGTTACCTGGAACAACGGATTGCCTAGTGGTCCTGGAGCGCATATTGTTACCCCCTTCCAACCTACAACTTATATAGCTACGGTTACCAATCAATGTGGAAGCATAGTAAGAGATTCGATTCGTGTGAAATTTAACCCACAACCCACAATTGTATTGCTGACAGATACTAATGACATTTGTATCCCGGGATCTATAGAATTTAGCGATGCTTCTCTTACCGGTAATGTAAATGACCCTATCAATTCGTGGCAATGGAATTTTGGCGATGGAACATTCTCTAATGTTCAAAACCCGAGCCATTTTTATGGTACACCAGGAACATATAATGTTAGCTTAACCGTTTCAACTTATGGAGGATGTACAAACACCAATGGTGGTTCCCCGGTTACAATTCATGCATACCCGGTACCAACTGCTGCTTTTACTATTAATGCAACTACTCTTACTTTGCCAACAGACCAGCTGATCTGTTCAAATCAATCAACAGGCGCTACAAGTTATGCCTGGAGTTTTGGTGATGGAAGTACATCAACAGCCGCTAACCCACACTACCTATACAATACTGTTGGAAACTACGAGATACAATTGGTTTCTATTAACCAGTATGGTTGTACTGATACAGCAAAACGAGAGGTAACTACCGATGCAGATGTTGTGTTCCCTAATGCATTTTCACCTGATCCAAATGGACCGGGTGGCGGGGGCTATAATATAAATGACCTTACCAACGATGTGTTCTTTCCGTTTACTGCTGGTGTGAGTGAATATAAAATGCAGGTATTTAATCGTTGGGGCGAACTTATTTTTGAATCTAACGACATCAAAATTGGATGGGATGGTTATTATAGAGGAAAAATATGCCCGCAGGATGTATATGTATGGAAAGCCTATCTGAAACTAAACAACGGAAAAACTTATAACAAAACCGGCGATGTCACATTACTTCAATAAAAACTTACTGATATTATTGCCGCTTTTTTTGAGCACCGTTGTAGTTGGGCAGATTATTTCGCGTAAAGACAAAAAGATGTTGTTCAAAGCCAATACTAAATTTGACTACGGCGATTATCCGGCTGCCCTGAAAATGTATGAAACTTTATTGCCGCTTGATACAACTGATGCAGAGCTTAATTACAAGATAGGAGTATGCAAATTCGAAAATAAAAAAACCAGGGAGCAATCGAAGAAATATTTTGATCGCACTGCAGCCGCTGAATATCCTGAAACCTATTACTATCTTGGGAAATTGTATCACGCTGATGCTAAGTTTGACCGGGCAATTTCAAGCTACCACGAATACATCAATTATAAAGCCGAAAAGGAACACACTATTAAAGAAGTGGAGCACCTGGTAGAAAAATGTTATTTCGCAATGATTCAGCTGAAAAACCAGGATTTAAGAGATGTTCAGATCGAAAACATGGGTAATACAATAAACACCGAATACTCTGAATACGCTCCATTGATCTCTGCCCAGGAAGATGTGTTGCTGTTTACCTCCCGCAGAAAAAATCCTTACTGGGAAAAGAAAGATGCTTTAGAGCAATACTATGAAGATATCTATATATCGAAGAAACAAAACGGCATGTGGCAGGCCCCACAATTAATGGATACTACTGTTAATACGGAGTATCATGACGCAGGTGCTGGCTTTTCAGCCGATGGAGAAAAGTTACTTATTTATCACACAAGCGAAGATCATTTACACGGGCACATATACGAAAGCTCATACATAGATAATAAATGGACTAGGCCCGCTAAGTTTGATGCGCATGTGAATTCACCTCATTATAATGAAACAAGCGCCTGCTTTTCTCCTGATGGGCAAATGGTAATTTTCTCCAGCGACCGCCTGGGCGGATATGGAGGAAAGGATCTGTACTCTGTAAAGAAAGCACCAAACGGAAAATGGGCAGTGCCTATGAATCTTGGTCCCATCATCAATACCGAATACAATGAGGACGCTCCTTTTGTTCATCCTTTTGATAGTGTAATCTTCTTTAGTTCAGAAGGTCATCAGAATATGGGCGGCTACGATGTGTATAAATCGCGTTTTGACGAAGTAGAACATTTTACCGTTCCCGAAAATCTGGGAGTGCCCGTTAATACGGTAGACGATGATATTTTCTTTGTACTTAACGCGAGTGGATCCACCGGATACATCTCTTCAAAAAGAGAAGGCGGAATAGGATTGTATGACCTGTATTCAATTAATTTCTCTGTGAATAATTCCCCGCTGAGCATTTATAACATCAAAGTTATGGACGATTCCAACGAGGCCATAAAAAAGGTAGAATTACTGCTTACCGACCTGGAGAAAAGAGAAGTGTACGGGGAATATAAATCAAATCCATTAAGCGGGAAGTCGATTGTTATTTCCAAACCCAACAAATTTTATAAATTTGTAATTCAGGCGGTGGGATATGAACCATTAGTATTGGATTCTTATTTACTTGGAGAAGAAACTGATTTATCTTTCAAATTAGCAAAAAAACAACATGAATAGGATCCTCAGAAATATAGCATTCATCTTTGTTTTTTGTAGCACTGTTACAAACGCACAAGACATGCATTTTACGCAATTCTATGCTTCACCTTTGTATCTGAATCCCGCATTTGCCGGATCCAATGCCTGTGCAAGGGTTAATCTTACCTATCGTAACCAGTGGCCCGGAATTAAAAAGGCCTACACTTCATACCTGGCATCTGCCGATCATTATTTGCAACGGTATAACCTGGGTGTTGGTTTGTTATTGGGAAGCGATGTTGCCGGAACGGGTAATTTACGTACTACTATCATCAATCCGCAGATTGCGTATGAAGCAAAGCTGAACAGGGATTTTGGTATGCGATTTGGGTTACAGCCCGGCGTTGGAATCAGGAGCGTTGATTTTAATAGCCTCGTATTTGGCGACCAGGTTGCAAAAGGCGGCGGGGCAAGCAGTGTAGAAATTCCGAAAGCTACTACTACCTATTTTGATATTGGAGGTGGAGTACTTGCTTATTCTTCAGGTTACTGGTGTGGAGTTTCTATATACCATCTCAACAGGCCGAATCAATCACTCCTGGGAAACGAGGATGTGTTGATGCCAATTAAATACACGGTGCATGGTGGGCACAAGTTTGAACTGAACGAAGAGGAGAAAGATCCCTTTGCGCGCAAGTCAGTAACTGCAGCATTCCATTACCGCGGACAAAAAGAGTTCGACCAGTTTGATATAGGTTTTTATTACATGCAAAGTGTTATAACAATTGGTATGTGGTATCGTGGGCTTCCATTGAAGCATTATAAGCCGGGATACGCTAACAATGATGCACTTGCATTTATTATTGGTGCCAAAACAGATCGTTTCAATGTAGGCTATAGTTATGATGTTACCATTTCCAAACTTGCCGGTGCATCACATGGCGCGCACGAACTGAATATCTCTTACCAGTTCTGTGTTCCTAAAAAGAAAAAGAAACGTATCGAAGTAGCCTGTCCCAAGTTTTAACATCGTAGCTACAAATTGTAGTAAAATTCACCTATTTTTTATAGTACTTTGCAATAGCAAATGGACCGCAGCATTGTACATATAGATTTAGATTCCTTTTTTGTTTCCGTTGAGCGGAAGATCAACCCCGCGCTTGAAAGAAAACCTGTATTGGTGGGTGGTTCGAGCGATCGCGGTGTAGTTGCTTCCTGCAGCTATGAAGCCCGTGAGTTTGGAATTCACTCCGCTATGCCTATGAAAATGGCAAAACAGCTGTGCCCCGAAGCTGTGATTGTAAAAGGCGATAGCGGGCAGTATAGTTATTATTCCAATATCATTACCGACATTATCCAGGAAGCAGTGCCGGTATATGAGAAAACATCCATTGATGAATTTTACATTGATCTAACCGGAATGGACCGTTTTTTTGGTTGTTATAAACTGGCAACCGAATTACGTCAGAAGATCATCCGGGAAAGCGGTTTACCTATTTCTTTTGCGATGTCCTCGAACAAAACAGTTTCAAAAATTGGTACGGGAGAGGCAAAACCCAACAATCAAAAGAATATTGAGAAAGGAACGGAAAAAGAATTTCTCGCGCCCTTATCCATCAAAAAAATTCCGATGGTAGGCGACAAAACCTATCAGCTGTTGCGAGATATGGGTGTGATGTGGATCCGCACCCTGCAGGAAATGCCGCAGGAACTGCTGGAGCAGGTATTGGGCGTAAACGGATCAGTGATCTGGAGAAAAGCCCAGGGTATTGATAATTCGCCGGTGGAGCAATATTCCGAACGGAAATCTATTTCTTCCGAACAAACATTTGAGCGCGATACCATAGATGTAAAAGCCATAAAAGCAATTATCATCAGCATGGCTGAGAAACTCGCTTTTCAACTACGCAACGAAGAAAAACTGACGGCCTGTGTTACGGTGAAGATCCGTTACTCAGATTTCAACACCTATACCATGCAGGCAAAAATTCCTTACACGTCGCTCGATCATACACTGATTGAAAAAGTAAAGGAATTGTTCGACAAGCTCTACCAGAAACGTATGCTCATTCGCCTGGTTGGAATTCGTTTCAGCCACCTCGTGCAGGGAAGTTACCAGTTCAATATGTTTGAAGATACTACAGAGCAAATTCAATTGTACCAGGCCATGGATAATATCCGTAAACGGTTCGGCAAAGATGCTATTGCCCGGGCAGTAGGTATAGATGTAAAACACAACGACTTTAATCCTTTTAATGGAATACAGCGTTAAACTTTATCACTAAGACACCAAGAGCACATAGGTTCACTAAGAAAAAACGAATAGAATTCGACCCCGATACTTAGTGTCTCTTAGTGGACTCAGTGCCTTAGTGGTTAAAAACAGAACATGCTTCTTAACTGCCATACATATTACAGCTTCTGCTACGGAACCATATCTATTGATGAGTTACTTATTGAATTGCCTAAACATGGTTATACAGATTTTGTAATCAGTGATATCAATAATACTTCTGCATGCCTGGAGATAGTGAGAAGATGCACTGGCAGTGCATTGCGCCCGATAGCAGGGATTGATTTCAGGAATGGAGTTCAGCAACAGTATGTGGGAATTGCAAAAAACAATGCAGGTTTTCAGCAGCTGAACACGCATCTTTCAAAGCATTTGCATAATGAGGAAGCAATAGCGCCCATTGCCCCGGTATTTAATGACGCGTATATCATTTACCCTTTCTCCTCTTATAGCGGGCATGAGCTGAGTGCAAACGAATTTGTTGGTGTTTCGGTAAAAGATCTTTCTTCTTACCAGTTTCTGAGTTCAAAACTTCCGGCCGAAAAGCTGGTGATTTTACAGGCTGTAAGTTTTTTGAACAAGCGCCATCACAATGCGCATCGTTTGCTTCGGGCTATTGATGAAAATGTTTTACTGAGTATGCTCCCCCACGATAAACAAGCTTCGTTAAACGAAATATTGATCAGTAAAGAAGATTTACAGCAGGCATTTGCAGCATATCTACACATTATAAAAAATACAGAAGACCTGTTGAGCAATTGCTCCATTCATTTTGATTTCGGAAAATTTGCGAATAAAAACCTCAAATGTTATAAGGGTTCAGTTGAAGAAGATATTGCGCTATTGCGCAGTGAATGTGAAAAGGGAATTGAATACAGGTACGGAAAAAATCCTTCAGATGAAGTAAAGCAGCGCATTGAAAAAGAATTGCAGATCATTGAGCAAATGAATTTTGCTTCTTATTTCCTCATCAATTGGGATATTGTAAAATACGCGCGAAGCAAAAATTATTATTATGTAGGCAGGGGAAGTGGTTCTAACAGTATTCTTGCATACCTGCTGCGCATAACCGATGTTGATCCTATTGAACTCGATCTGTATTTCGAGCGCTTTATCAACCCGCATCGCGCTAATCCTCCCGATTTTGATATCGATTTTTCGTGGACAGACAGAGATGATATTACACGTTATATTTTTGAAACATTTGGAGAACGTGGCAATGTTGCCCTGGTAGGATCCTACAACACATTTCAAAGCGATGCGGTGATCCGTGAACTCGGAAAAGTATTTGGCTTGCCTCCCGGTGAAATTGACCGATTGCAGGCCGCACACAAATACCCGGACATTGATGAATTAGGGAAACAGGTATTGCGCTACAGCCAGCTGATCAGGGGATTTCCAAGGCACGTGAGCATACACGCGAGTGGTATTTTAATTTCACAGGAACCGCTTACTGCTTATTGTGCAACCAATATGCCGCCCAAAGGTTATCCTACCACGCAATTCAGTATGCTGGAAGCTGAAGATATAGGTTTGTATAAATTCGACATCCTCAGCCAGCGTGGTTTGGGAAAAATAAAAGATTCGCTTGCACTGATCAAAGAAAATAAAAGCGTAGAGATTGATATTCACCAGGTAGCACAGTTCAAGGAAGATGAAAAAGTAAAAGACCTGTTACGTGTCGGAAATACAATAGGTTGTTTTTATGTAGAATCGCCGGCTATGCGTATGCTGCTTGCAAAGTTGCAGGCAGATGATTATTTAAGATTAGTAGCGGCAAGCTCCATCATTCGTCCCGGTGTTTCCAAAAGCGGAATGATGCGCGAGTATATTGTCCGGTTTCGTAATGAAGAACTGAGAGAAAAAGCAAGAGCCCAGCTGCCGGCTTTTTATGATCTGTTGGCGGAAACTTATGGTGTAATGGTTTACCAGGAAGATGTGATCAAGGTTGCACATATTTTTGCAGACCTCTCGTTGGCAGAAGCTGATTATTTAAGACGCGGGATGTCGTGGAAGTTTAAGCAACGGAACGAATTTTTTATAGTGAAGCAAAAGTTCCTTGATAATTGTTTGAAAAAAGGATATAGCAAACAATTCATTGACGGCGTATGGAACCAGATCGAGAGCTTCGCGAATTTTGCTTTTTCCAAAGGGCACTCTGCAAGTTATGCGGTGGAAAGCTACCAGGCTTTATTTCTGAAAGCCTATTATCCATTGGAATACATGACTGCCACACTTAATAACGGTGGTGGTTTTTACCGAACAGAATTGTACATACACGAAGCACGCATGAACGGTGCAACAATTGAATCTCCATGTATTAATACCAGTGAAGAATTGTGCGTAATAAAAGGAAACACAATCTATCTTGGGTTTAATATGATAGGAGAACTCGAACAGCAAACGCGCGAAGATATCCTGGCCGAACGAAAAGCGAACGGGCCATTTAAGGATGAAACTGATTTTGCAAGACGTGTACCTGTTTCCATAGAGCAAATGCGTTTGCTGGTTCGCATCGGTGCGTTTTCATTCACCGGTAAAAATAAAAAGGAACTGTTGTGGAGCATTCATACGCTGATCTCATCGGTGAAGAAAAAAGAGAAAAAAAATGAATTGTTTGAAGTAACACATAAAGAATGGAAATTGCCTGTTCTTACTTCCAATAAGCTGGACGAAGCCTTTGATGAAATAGAGTTGTTGGGATTTTCTTTGTGCTCTCCCTTTGAATTGTTGCGCGAAAAAATCCCAACTACATTAACAGCAAAAGAACTGACTCAGCATAATAATCAAACAATAACTATTGTTGGTTACCTCGTAAATGTGAAAAACACGCAAACCGGCAAGGGTGATCGCATGTGTTTTGGAACTTTCCTCGATACAGAAGGTAACTGGATAGATACGGTGCATTTTCCTCCATCGGCACGTCAACATCCGTTCATTGGCCCTGGGTGCTATACCTTAACGGGCAAGGTAGTAACTGAATACGACTTTACAACTGTTGAGGTAGAAAGCATGAAGAGACTGGCAGTGGTGGATAGAGAGGTGTAAGCTCAATGTTGAATTTTGAATGTTAAATAGCTTTCAGTAATTGCCCATTCAATATTTATAATTCAACATTTAAATCACTTCACCAATATCTTCGGCTCCAGCATATCCATCATTGCGTATTTCACTCCTTCTCTTCCAAGTCCGCTTTCTTTTACTCCGCCGTAGGGCATCTGATCGAACCGTAAAGTAGGAACGTTGTTATGAATGATGCCACCTACTTCAATGTGATTAAAACAATAATCAAGTTCGGTAACAGAGTCGGTAAATACGCCACACTGTAAACCGAATTTCGTATCGTTCAGTTTTTTTACAGCTTCTGAAATGTGTCCGCTGAATGTTTCAATACAGATTACCGGTCCAAACACCTCTTCGGCATATACTTTCATGCCGCTGTTGCAATTAGTTAAAATAGTTGGCTCTACAAATGTTCCGTTACGTTTACCGCCTAACAAAACTTCGGCACCTTCCTTCACTGCCTCATTTATCCATTGCTCCACGCGAACAGCATTTTCTTCATCAATCATGCTGCTTACATCGGTTGAAGTTTCAATAGGATTTCCCTGTTTCAGTTTTTTGCTTTGTTCAATCAGCTGTTCTTTAAATTCCTTATACAAAGTATCGCGTACAATAAAGCGTTGTGCGTGAATGCAGATCTGCCCGCTGTAAGCAAAGGCACCTGATACAGATTTCTGGATCACATCATTCATGTCGCTTGCTGAAGAAACTATTACACCTGCATTTCCGCCAAGCTCTAATACTACTTTCTTTTTACCCGATTGTTTTTTCATTTCCCAACCAACAACCGGCGAACCGGTAAAACTAAGCAGTTTAAAACGTTCGTCTGTTACCATCCTATTTCCGCTTGTTCGGTTCATAGGAATAATAGAAACAGCACCTTTTGGTAATATGGTTTCGTCAATGATCTTTGCCAGTTCCAGAGTTGAAAGAGGTGTAGCACTTGCCGGTTTTAAAATGATTGGACAACCCGTGGCAATAGCCGGCGCAAGTTTATGTACAGCTAAATTTAACGGAAAATTAAAAGGAGCGATACCCGCTATTAAGCCAATTGGAAAATATTTTACAATACCTTCTTTGCCTTCACCATTCGGAGTCCAGTCGAGCGACATGTATTCTTTTGGTAAACGTTTGCTTTCTTCAGCTGCGATTAGAAATGTTTGGATAGAACGATCGATTTCTGCTGCTGCATATCGAATTGGTTTTCCGCTTTCGAGTGAAAGAAGTTCTGCGTGATGTTGTTTATTCTCTTTTAATTTATTGGAGATATACAACAATATTTCGTAACGCAGGTGTGCCGGAATTTTTTGGAGTTCTTCTTGCGTGCTTAGTGCTTTTTCAATTGCAGTATCTAGTATGGTTTCGTTGGCCAGCCAGGTAGTTCCCACAACAGTATTGTTGAACGGATTTTTTACTTCAAGAGGAGATTCACTTTCGATAAATTGCCCGGAAGCATATATTTTGAATGCGTTCATGATCGGAATTTTGGAACCATTAAATTACGCATTCAACAGAACACTTGACGTTAAAAATGTAAAAATGATTAATGCAGGATCTTAAATACCAATTCCTTCATCAGCTCTCCATCGTTATTGCTGGCATTGTCAACACCTTTCGATTTGGTGTCGCACTCGCGCAGGAAACTGAAAATAGCTTTAAGTTTGGAGCTTGGATAATTGGCTGCAGCACGTTGGTAACCGTCAACAAAAAATGGGTTCACACCTAACTCTTTTGCTACATTGAATTTATTTTTGTCCTGCACAAAATGATACTGCAACACTTTATTGAAGTAGTTGTACAAGTTGCTCATCATTACAGGCATCGGGTTATCTTTCGGATTTGCCGCAAAGTAATTAATGATCTGGTTACATTTCATTACATCTTTTTTTGCGAGTGCATCCTGCAATTCAAATACATTGTATTCTTTACTGATCCCGATATTATCCTGGATCTGGTCAATAGTTATTTCACTTCCCGCCGGAATGCTGATAAATAATTTCTCCAGCTCATTTGAAATTTTGGAAAGATCATTTCCTAAATAATCTGCAAGCATTTGTGCGGCACGCGGATTAATAGTGTACTTGTGCTCTTTCAAAAATTCATTGATCCAGCCCGGAACCTGGTTGTCATATAATTTTCCTGAGTCGAGAAATACTGCTTTTTTTTGTAATGCCTTATATAAGGCAGTTCGTTTATCGAGCGATTTGTATTTGTGGCATACTACCAGGATGGTTGATGGCTGTGGATTTTCAACGTATGCTAAAAAAGGATTTTTACCTGCAGCTGCTTTTGTATCCCCATCATCATCTCCTCCTCCCTTCGAAAATTCTTTCAGGTTTTGAGCTTCTTTAATAATTACCACCTGGTATTCACTCATCATAGGAAATCGCTTAGCTGCGCCAATGATGCTCGCCATGTCGACTTCGCGGCCGTACAAAATGCTTTGATTAAACTCGCGCTCGCTTTCGTCCAATACATTATGTTCTATGTAGTCGCTGATCTTATCAATAAAATAAGGCTCTTCTCCACACAAAAAATATATAGGTTTAAAAATCTTCCGTTTTAATGCAGTAAGTATTTCTTCGTATTCTTTCATTTACAATCTTTTAAACACATAGGGCACATAGGTTATGATTTTGGAAGCAATTCGAAATATTCATTTACTATGGTTTTCTGTCCTTCTTTAAAAATATTATCACAGAAAAAATTCACTAATATTCCTTTTGGTGCTTGTAGAAGTTTCATATAGGTGAGAAGCTGCGCTTCAAATATGGAAGGCATTTCTTTAACCGATTTTAATTCGAGTACCAGGCATTTTTCAATGAAAAGATCACATCTGAAATTCACATCAAGTGTTTTGTCTCTGTACTTAACCGGGATAATTAACTCGGTTTCGTAATTTATATTATGATGTTTGAGTTCTTCTTTTAAGCAACAATGGTAAACACTTTCAAGCAAACCTTTACCCATTGTTTTGTGAACGTGAATTGCAGCTCCAATGACTTCATAGGTAAGATCATTGATGTATTTCTGAGTAATAACTTGTTTATTTACCGTACTTTCTATGTGCAAAACGAAGTTTCTATTTGATCCTTAATAAATCTCTTGGTACAAACATACTATGTGTCCTATGTGTTTAAAATTAACTATAGGGCACATAGAGTTTTAATTTGGCCTGATTAAAATTTCAAATGTTTAACGGAGATACCTGTATTCTGAAGTTCTTTTAATGAATTGATACCAATCTTCAAATGATCGTTAACATAATCGGAAGTTACTTTTTTGTCGCTTTCTTCTGTTTTTACTCCTTCCGGTATCATAGGCTGATCACTTACCAGTAACAAGGCACCTGTTGGAATTTCGTTATGAAAACCAACACTGAAAATAGTTGCTGTTTCCATATCAATTGCCATTGCTCTTAACGTGCGGAGATAGTCTTTGAATTTCTCATCGTGTTCCCAAACCCTTCTGTTGGTAGTATACACAGTACCTGTCCAATAGTCGCGGTTAGCAACACGGATAGTGTAGGATATCGCTTTTTGCAAATTGAACGATGGAAGTGCAGGAACTTCAGATGGCAGGTAGTCGTTTGATGTTCCTTCGCCCCTGATTGCTGCAATTGGTAAGATCAGGTCGCCGATCTGGTTTTTCTTTTTCAATCCGCCGCATTTGCCTAAAAATAAAACTGCTTTTGGATCAATAGCGGTAAGTAAATCCATTATTGTTGCTGCCATCGCACTTCCCATGCTGAAATTAATGATGGTAATGCCATCTGCAGTTGCTGTTTGCATCGGTCTGTCTAAACCTTCAACTTCAACATTGTTCCATTCAGCGAACATTTTTACATATCCGCCAAAGTTGGTAAGCAGAATGTATTTCCCAAAAGTTTCCAGCTTTTTTCCCGTATAGCGGGGTAACCAGTTTTCTACAATTTCTTCTTTTGATTTCATATTACGAATAATTCTTGTTGTGTTCTATTTTCACCAGGGTGAAAGATTACGATTCGATGTTTGTGTAATTCTAAACATCAGCTAACCGGAGAACGATTAATAATTTGTTTCTTTGTAATCGAAATCAAAAATACTTGTAAAATTGGTGCTTCCCAAATTAAATTTTCCTGATTATACCTTTCGCCTGCAGAAAACAAAAGCGGGTAAGCACCAGGTATTTGATAAAGTCCGAAAAAAATTTGTTGATCTTACCCCGGAAGAATGGGTGCGCCAGCATTTAGTAATGTTATTGTCGGAAGAGCTGAATTACCCTCTTTCCATGTTTTCCCTGGAAAAAGGCTTAAAACTTAACAATACCTTTAAACGTACCGATATTGTAATTTACAGTGCCGCTCATAAACCTTTGGTTTTAATTGAGGCAAAAGCACCAGGGATAACATTGGATGAAAAGGTGGTAGAACAGTCGTTACGTTACAACTTAACCCATATCGCACCTTATGTATTAATTTCCAATGGATTACAGCATTTTGCCTTTGCCGTTTCAGAGGATGGAAAAACCACACTTATACGACAATTGCCAAACTACCACGAGCTTAAATAATTGCCGCTTATCTAAAAATACTACCATTTATACCAATTATTAGCAAA
>DASWXS010000421.1:0-2826 GCA_036405375.1 Bacteroidia bacterium | reverse complement strand
ATCGGGATTGTTGCTCACTTTTTCATGCTCACTTAACGGAACAGTGAAAAGCAATTCGTAATCTTCACCACCACTTAATGCGCATACTGTTGGATCTAAACCAAACTCACGTGCTCGGTCGTAAGTCATAGGATCAATTGGAATTTTCTCTTCGTATAATTCACATCCTAAGCCGGATTGATTACACAGGTGAAATAACTCAGAGGCAAGCCCATCGCTGATGTCGATCATTGAAGTTGGCTTTACTCCAAGTTTTTCAAGTATGATAGGAATATCAATTCTCGCTTCTGGTTTTAACTGGCGTTCAAGAATGTAATCATTTCCATCCAGGTCAGGTTGCACATTAGGATTTTCCTTGAACACTGCTTTTTCTCTTTCGAGCAATTGGAGTCCCATATAAGCTCCACCCAAATCACCACTTACACAAATAAGATCTTTTTCTTTTGCACCATTTCTGTAAGTAACGTTTTCTTTTTTTGCTTCGCCAATTGCTGTAACACTAATGATCAATCCACTCAATGAAGACGTAGTATCACCTCCAACCAAATCAACCTGGTAGTTATTACATGCGCTGGTAATTCCTGCATATAATTCCTCTATTGCCTCAACAGGAAAACGACTGCTTACAGCAATAGAAACAGTGATCTGTTTCGGCATGGCGTTCATTGCGCAAATATCGGAAAGGTTTACAGTAACCGCTTTATAACCCAAATGGCGCAGTGGCATGTAACTCAGATCAAAATGAATTCCTTCTACCAGCATATCGGTTGAAACAAGCGTGACCATGTCTTTATATTCAAGAACAGCCGCGTCATCACCAACTCCTTTTACCGTGGACGCATTTTTTATTTCAATATGTTTGGTCAGGTGATCTATTAATCCAAATTCTCCTAATGCAGATAATTCTGTTTTCCCTTTGTTTTCTAACATGACTACGAATATATTACGAATTTACTAATCGTTACTTATTTAGTGTTTACAATACGTTTTACTCTTACACCTGAACTAGTGAAGTTTATTAACAAAGCTAGTTTCAATTTTGAAACGGTTATATAATTTGAGACCTGATCAATATATTTTTTCGAGTAAAAGTCATTTCTTTTTAATTCTATAATTACTTTATCATCCACAAGAAAATCAAGGTAATTATTACCTATTACTTCCTCTTTATAAATCACTCTGTAAGGGACTTGTTCGCTGAATAATATCTGAGCTTCTCTCAATTCTTTAGCGTAGGCTTTTTGGTATATTTTTTCCAGATGACCTGGACCTAACTCATTAAAAACAGTAAAGGCAAAACCCACCAGCCTGTAACTGAGTTCGGGGTAAATCAAATCTTCTTTGTGAGTGATTCTCTCCATTAGTAATGATTAGTATATTCGTAAGCGATTGTATATTATTTCAATTTAATACAAACATTTTTAGGTTCTGTAAAGAACTCTATAGCTTCAAAGCCTCCTTCTCTTCCTACTCCTGATGATTTTACTCCACCAAATGGTGTACGCAGATCGCGTAGTAACCAACAATTCGCCCACACAATTCCTGAATGAATATTCGCTGCTACTCTGTGGGCACGTGTTAAGTTTTCTGTCCAAACAGTAGATGCCAATCCATAGATAGTTGAATTCGCATACATCAATACTTCTTCTTCTGTATCAAAAGGCATAATCGTTACAACAGGCCCGAATATTTCTTCCTGGTTGGTTCTGCAGTTATATGGAAGTCCTTCAATAATAGTAGGCTCCAGGTAATACCCATCGGCAAATTCACCTCCCACATCCAATTTTTTTCCACCAAATAATACCGTTCCGCCTTCCTCTTTTGCCAGCTCAACATAAGAAAGAATCTTCTCCATATGCGGTTTGGAAACAACTGCACCGATCTTTGTTTTCTCTCCGAAAGGATCTCCAACCAATAGTTTTTTAGTGCGTTCTACAAAATCGGCTTTGAATTTTTCATACAACGGGCGCTCAACAAAAATACGTGAACCACACAAACAAATTTGTCCCTGGTTGGCAAATGAAGAATGCATGGTCGTTGAAAGCATTTTCTCATAATCACAATCAGCGAATATAATGTTCGGATTTTTTCCTCCCAGTTCAAGCGACATTTTTTTAAACATCGGAGCAGCTATACGCGCTATGTCAGCTCCTGTCTTAGTACCTCCGGTAAAGGAAATAACAGGAATATCTTTATTCCCTGTAATTGCTGAACCTACTTTGTGTCCGAGGCCATGAACAATGTTTAACACACCTTTTGGAAGACCAGCCTGAATGCATATTTCAGATAATAAATAAGCAGTCATAGGGGTAACTTCAGAAGGTTTTGCCACTACTGTGCAACCAGCAGCTAATGCCGGGGCAATTTTCCAGCTGAACAGGTACAAAGGAAGATTCCATGGAGAAATGCAACCCGCAACACCTACCGGGTGACGCAAAGTGTAGTTAACTGCTGTATCTTCCATACTATGTGCATGAGCAGCATAGTGTAAAATGCCCGTTCCATAAAAATGGAAGTTAGCCGCAGCCCTTGGAATATCTACTGTTTTTGCAAGGTGCAATGGTTTACCATTGTCGAGCGACTCAGCTTTTGCCAGTTTTTCCAGGTTCTCTTCAATTAATGAAGCGATCTTAAGAAGGTATTTGGAGCGAATATCCTTTGGCGTAACCGACCATGCCGGGAAAGCTGCTTTTGCCGCTGCCACAGCCAATTCAACGTCGGTCTCATCTGAGTCTGGTATATACGAATATACTTTGCCTCTTGACGGGTCATAATTATCGAGGTACTGGCCACCTTTCGGACTTAGCAGTTCACCATTTATATAAT
>DASWXS010000420.1:0-7963 GCA_036405375.1 Bacteroidia bacterium | reverse complement strand
GCTGTGCTGTAGCTGCTGCAGTTCCACCGGTTGCCAAAAGATCATCGTGTATAACAACATTCCAGTTTTTCTGAATACTGTCGGTGTGCATTTCTATTTTCGCGGTGCCGTATTCCAAAGCATATTCCTGGCTAATGGTTTTGTAAGGTAATTTACCAGCTTTGCGAACCAGGACAAAAGGAATATTCATTTTATTAGCTATCAATAAGCCAAACAAAAAGCCACGGCTTTCAACTCCAACAATAGCGTCTGGTTTTAATGAAGACAGATTTTTCGCGCTTTCTTCAACAATTTTATTGCATAAAGCCTGGTCGTAAAATATAGGCGTAATATCCTTGAATAAAATCCCCGGTTTAGGAAAATCGGGTACGTCACGGATAGCTTTTTTTATTTCTTCAGGCAGATTCATGCAGACCCTAAAAATAGACTATTTTTTACAATTACAAGTTGATTTTATGTAAAATATGTGGTATTATATCAGGTTTTGGGGTTAAAACCAGTTAAAATCGCCAGGCAAGGAATTATATACGAATGCCTATAATGCACCCGCCCGACTGAACGTCGTTCGGGCGGGAACGTCATCTATGAACTGACGAAGCGTAGCTTGTCAGCATAGTGACTTTGCAAATTATAGGCGAATGCCTATAATGCAAACGTCATCTACCTGCTCCAGGTTACCTTTCCATGCTTCAAATCGTTCTCTCAGGATAGGTTCCTGCTGTGGCATTGGCAAATGATTTATTTCCAATAGCAGTTCCTGCATTTGTTTATATTTAAATTTCTTCCCATCAGGACCACCAAACTGATCGGCATAACCGTCTGTAAAAAGATAAATGGAATCACCTTTTTGCAGATCCATAGTGTTATTGGTAAAAGGCCTGGTTTCTGAAGAGTAAGATCCTATTGGCTGTTTGTCGGCCTTTAAAATGGTAAGCTCATTATTTCTGACAATGTAAATAGGATTATTCGCCCCGGAAAATTGCAAACGAAGGGTTTCCATGTCCACTGCTATCAAAACAATATCCATACCGTCTCTCACAGGTCCATCCTTGGAGTTTTGATTGAGTGCTTCAGAAACATTTTTATTCAGAAAATCAAGAGCATCTGCAGGTGAATTAACATCCCTTTCAGTTGACGACTGCTTCAGGAAGTTTTTACCAATCAAACTCATAAATGCTCCGGGAACACCATGACCTGTACAATCGGCTAATGCAAACAGGCTTACGTATTTATCTTTTTCCTTGTCACCGGTAGTAATTCTTACCTGTGATGCCCAATAAAAATCACCACTTACAATATCTCTTGGTTTGTAGAGTACGAAGTTCTCATTAAAAAGGCCATTGATCAATTCCCTTGAAGGCAATAGCGCTTCCTGGATTCTTTTGGCATAACGGATACTACTCAGGATCTCATCATTTTTTTCTTCAATTTCTTTTTTCTGCGCTATAACTGTATTGTGCTCCGCTTCAATTATTTCTTTCGATTTCGCCAGCTCCATACGTCCCTTTATCTCATTATAAGTTAATTTGTAACGCGAACGGATCAGGAATATACAGAAAGTTGCGACGGTAAGGGTTAATAACCCACCATTAATAAGAAACTCTTCAAAAGTTAAAGGGCTATTGAGTTTATAAAAGACAATATTACTGATCACAGTAACTATTAGGAGGATAATGGAAAGTTTTAACTCCCACAAAACGAGCATACCAGCACCGATAAACAGAACCATATAAGCGAATGCATGCTGGTGCAAATGTTCCAGATCCATTACACTCCACATGTATGCATTTTGAATGGAGATCCCTAATACCACAATAAACATGGAAGTGTATACAGAGATCTTTAACTTTTTCCGGTAAACTACGGAAACAACTCCAACTACAGAAACGGCCAGTCTGAACAAAGCAAAATCGATCCAATGCTCAGGGAGTACAAAATAATCGCTGGCAAACCAGATAAGATTTAACAGTGCTCCTACCCAACATGCAATAACATGAAACTTTTCTGTACTCCTGTAAAATTCAAGTTTTACCCGCTTTGGCGATACATTCGTATATTTCTCTAAATTCAAATAGGATAGTGGTTTCTAATCGATAAATATAGTCATTCTCCTTTCAAAAGCAACAAAAAAAATCGGCGAAACAGGGAAATACTATCGATAAAATAGAACCTACAAAAGAGTCATGTAAAGTATAATCCGTAAATTTGCCTGAATTGAAAAAGACACTCTTATATATCTTTATTTCGTTGATCGGTGTTACTTCATTTGCGCAAGTTACAGCAAATGCAGGTGCCGATAAAACAGTTTGCCCGGGTGTTAGTACAACTATTGGCGGAAGCCCTTCTGTTACAGGTGGAACTGCTCCATACACCATAACCTGGGCACCGTCTACGGGTTTAAATTCAGTTACTTCTGCCAATCCAACCGTTAATATTTCCGGATCAGTTACTTATACTTTAACTGTAAGAGACTCGAAGGATTCTGTTGATACAGATATTGTTACAGTAACCATGGATGATATTAGCCTGATGAACGCAGGAGCTGACAGAAATTTTTGCCTTTCAGATAGTAGTTCGGTTGCACTTGGAAATTCAAATAATCATACCGGGCCTTACACTTTCTTATGGTTGCCAAGCCTGGGGCTTAGCGATACAAGTGTTGCAAACCCGGTTGCGAGCCCAACTGTTACCACTTCGTATACAATGCAAATCACCTCACCTACATGCGGAATAAAAACTGATGTCGTAACTATTTACATTCATACGCTTGATATCAGCGCAGGAAATGATACTACTATTTTCGAAGGCCAGACTATTTCTTTGATTGCTAGCCCTAACGATAGTATTTATACTTACTGGTGGGGAGCGGCCAATGGTACAACAGTATTGTATAATACTACCTACAACCCCGATGTGAGTCCGGGAGTAACCACCGAGTTTTTACTTACTGTTACTGATCAATGGAAATGTAAGTATTACGATTATATAACAGTTAATGTGCTTCCTTCGAGCGAACTTTATTTTTACAATAGTATAACTCCAAATGGTGACGGTGATAACGATGTGTGGGTGGTGAAGAACCTGGAAAATTACCCGGATAATAAACTCCAGATTTTTAATCGATACGGACAGGAAGTTTATTCCGTTCATAAATATCAAAACGATTGGAGTGGCAAATACCTGGGACAAAATTTACCTGCAGGAACTTATTTTTTTGTACTAGACACTAATACGGAAAAAGGAAAAGTAAAGGGAAGTATCACTATTTTCAGATAAAACAGTATGAAGACAGCAGTATACAGGAAAGGACATTTTAACGCGGCTCACCGTTTACACAATCCGAAATGGACAGAAGACAAGAACAAGTTTATCTTCGGGTTATGCAATAATCCGGGATATCATGGCCACAACTATGATATTATAGTAAAAGTTACCGGCGAAGTACAGGAAGAAACGGGGTATGTAATAGATATGAAATACCTGAGTGACCTGATTAAGGAAGAAATAGAAGATCGTTTTGATCATAAAAACCTGAACCTGGATACGGAAGAGTTCAAAGATCTTAACCCAACGGCCGAAAATATTTGCCGGGTAATTTATGAAATATTGCGCGACAAGCTGGAACCCCAGTTGGATTTGCAGATCAGGCTATATGAAACCGCCCGCAACTTTGTTGATTACCCTGCCTAAAGCACATTTTTCTGTGTTGGCTAAAACTAATTTCAGTCAGGTAAAAGTTTTCAGCCTTACCATTAATTTCTCGCGAAATGAGTCACTCACCGGAATTTTTGCCTGCCCGATAAAAAGAGTATTTGGGCTGATTGCTGATACTGCTTTAATATTAACTGAAAAAGATTTGTGACTTTGAACAAAAATATCGGCTGGTAAGTCATTAAGCAGATTCGACATCGTAGAACGAATGACATATGTTTTTTGTGTTGTTATCACTTCAATATAGTTCTTGTCGGATTTGAAGTATAAAATATCTTCCAGCAGTACTTTCACAAATAACTCTTTCTGTTTGATGAACAAAGCATTATTAATGATCAGGTCCTGTGTAGTATTTCCAGTTTGTTTTACGGAGTTAACATTGTTCCCGTTTTGCAATGCAATTTCTATGGCAGAATAAATGGCTGTTTTATCGAATGGCTTCAGCAGATAAGAACCTGGTTTTGTTTTTAGCGCCTCGTCCACAGTAGGTTTATCAACAGACGAGGTAAGATAAATAAAAGGTATTTTATGATGTTCATTGATATAATTTCCAAGGTCGATACCTGTTTTCTTGCCGCCCAGGTTAATATCAATAACAGCAATATCAGGATTTTCATTAGTTAAAACACTTATCCCACCAGAATAATTCACCGCCGTTCCACAAATGGTATATCCCATTTTTTGAAGGAGTTGCGAAAGTTCCGCCGCAATAATCATTTCATCTTCTACTATCAGTATTTTCATTATTCAGCTTGTTTGCGTGTAAGTGTATCTTCAAAACGAATCGTAATTTTGGTTCCCTTACCTGATTCGATCAAACAATTCCCGTTAAGCTGTGATGTCAGCATTCTGACAAGATTCAGGCCTAACGAATTAGATCGTTTGGTTTGCCCGTCGAAGCCAGATCCATCGTCACTGACACTGAAAACAAACCTGCCCTTTTCCAGCTCTTCCAGGGTTACATCAATAGTCCCGTCTCTTTTATCTGCAAAAGCATACTTCAACGAATTTGTAATGAGTTCATTAAAGATCAGTCCCAGCGGTACAGAGGTATCAACATCAAATTTAATAGCGGCAGTGCTCAGGTTGAATTGGATATTTTTACGGTTGTTCTCAAAAAGCGGTTGAATGTAGTTATAAAGACTGCTGAAATAATCGTGCATATCTATTTCTGCCAGGTCGCCACTTTGATATAGTTTCTGATGGATGAGACTTATCGTATTGATCTTGTTCTTGCTTTCGGAGAACAGATTTTTCAAAGCCCCGTTCTCTATGCTTTCGCTTTGAAGCCCAAGCAAACTGGAGATTACCTGTAGGTTATTCTTCACCCGATGATGGATCTCCTTAAGCAATACCTCCTTTTCTTCCAATGATCTTGAAATGATACTGTTCCGGAGTTCGATCTCTTTTTTTTGCCGGGCAGTTACCCTGAACCGGTTGTATATAAAAAATCCGGAAACCAATGAGAGGAACACCAGTATATAGAGATATAGTTTTTGCTTTTTATCATTCTCTATCTGTATGGTGTATACTTCTTTATCCTTTGCCAGTTTCAAACTGTCGGCAATCGCTTTTTTATCAAATTCGATTTGGAACTCCGAACGGATAAGCGTTTTTTGATTTTCCTTATTTTGAATACTGTCCCGCATCTGGATAAACAACTTGTACATTTCAAGGGCTGGCTCTGGTTTGTTTTGTTTTTCGTAAATCCCGTATAACAAATTGGCCGCTGTCTTTATGAGCGAAGGAGATTTCAGTTCTTGCGAAACCATCATCCCTTTATTGGCATATACCATAGCTTCCTTCAGTTTGTTTTGCCTGTAGTAACAATCTGCTATATAATTAAGTGCCTCTGCTGTACCTTCTTTGTTGGAAATCTCTTCACTGATTTTCAAACTCCGCTGAAAATTATCCATGGCTGCTACTATGCCTTTTTGCAGGCATTCTTTCCGTGAACCGGTGCATCCCGGCAGACCTTCCGACTGGTAAATCTTACCTATATTTTTCAAGGCTTTTATGATCCCTTGCTTAAACTGAATTTCCTCGAACAGGCTAAGGCTTTTTTGCAGGTAATCCAGTGGTTCTTTCACATTACCCGGATTGATCTCAAATAGTGTATTGCCTATATTGAGATATGAATAAGCCATCCCCTTTTTGTCGTTTATCTCCTGCTGTATGGCGAGATTCTTTCGGTAGTATTCAAGCGCTTTAACAGTATCACCAGTTGCGTAATAAATGCTGGCGATATTGTGCAGGGAGTTAGTTATGCCTCCCTTGTTGCCCGCCTTTTCTCTTATTTTCAAACTTTTCCTGTAAAAGTCAAGTGCTTTGTCGGTGCTTCCATTCTCCATGTATACAAAACCGATATTATTAAGCAGTGACGCGATTCCCAGCTGTTCGTTTATTTCTTCCCTTATTTTCAGTGCTTGTTGCCACAAGTCAATAGCTTTCTCGTTGTTGCCTTTGTTTTGCTCAATAAATCCCATATTAGAAAGAGCACGTGCTTTATCGGTGAGGTAAGATTTTTTTTCAGCAGAACCAGCTGTAGCAATATTTTTGTTAATAAGAGCAATGGCTTTGGTGCAGATTGGGGTCACTGAATCAGGATAAAACGGATAGATTTCGTTGCTGATCTTTACCAGGCAATGAATACGGGTAGTATCATGCTTTGCATTTTTCAGAGCCAGGTTCAAAGAGTCTAGCAAAGGCGATTGTCCCGCTGCTTGCAAAGCAGACAACAGTATTCCAAAAAAATAAAAAAGCCGGGCCGTATTCATTTAGATTATAACTTACAAAGGATTCCCTTTTATATAGCTAAACTAAGTAATAATCTTGATCCGGTTAATATCACATATCCCAAAATAAAGGCTATATATCCCAAACAAACGCGAACAACATCCCAAATGTATTGAAGGGAAGAGAAAACCGATGCACTTTTGCTATATAAAAATTTTCAAATCCAAATGAATATGAACGTATTTCAACATAGTCAATGCTTTGGTCCGGGTTTTATGACCCGAAAAAAAAAAGTGTTCTTCTTCCCCGGGATGAAAAAACTATTGATCTTCCTACAGGTTTTATTTTTATTGCTTTATGCCGGCACAACAAATGCCCAGGTATTTGACACTTTGGTTATGTCTCCGTTTTCATTACCCAGCTGTGGAAGCAACTCTACTCCTACATTCGGTGATCTGGACAACGACGGAGATCTGGATATGATCAGCGGAAACTATTATGGCAATTTTGTTTATTATGAGAATACCAGTACAGCCCCGGTAACCACCCCGCTTTATTGGATTTCCTATGTTAATCCTTTTGCGCTGACCGGAATTAGTCGTAACTCTACTCCGGTACTGGCAGACCTTGATAGCGATGGCGACCTCGATTTAATGACTGGCTCATATAATGGCAATTTCATCTATTTTGAAAATACCGGTACTCCTTCAATCCCTCATTTTGCTGTTTCACAGGTTAATCCCTTTTCATTGTCTAATATTGGATATTACTCCGCTCCTTCTTTTGTTGATCTGGATAATGATGGTGATCTTGATCTGATGGCTGGTCAGAATTACGCAGGACTCAGTTACTTTGAAAATACAGGGACTGCCACAAACCCTTCATTTGCTCCCCTTTATTACAACCCTTTTTCTCTTGGCGGCAATGTATACAATTCCACTCCCACATTTTCCGATCTGGATAGCGATGGAGATTTTGACCTGATGTCTGGTGGATCAAATGGTAATTTTCGTTACTATGAAAACATCGGAACAATTACATCACCGATATTTGCTCCCGAACAAGTTAACCCTTTTTCACTTGCCTTTACGGATTATGCATCGTCACCAACTTTTGGTGACATTGACAATGATGGTGATATGGATATACTTACCGGAAAATATGATGGTAATTTCAGTTATTTTGAAAACGTAGGAACAACCGCGATGCCACTTTTTGGCGCTCCGCAAAACAATCCATTCTATCTTACCACAGAATTTCAATCCATACCCTCTTTTGCTGATATTGATAATGATGGGGATTTCGACCTGTTATCGGGCGAATATTTTGGCAACCTACGCTATTATGAAAATATTGGGACTGCCGACACACCGGTTTTCAAATCCTTTCTGATTAATCCTTTTTCACTCACCAACGTAGCTTACAATTCCAGCCCGACTTTTGCCGATCTTGACAATGACGGAGACCAGGATCTCCTGGTTGGTGAATACAGTGGGAATTTTTCCTATTTCGAAAA
>DASWXS010000419.1:0-4390 GCA_036405375.1 Bacteroidia bacterium | reverse complement strand
TTGCAAAAACTACAGGTATACCTTTTTTCTAACAGCTGTGCATGCTCTTGATTATATTAAGATAGTACTTGCAAATGATAGTTTGTTTCAGGATCGAGTACCTGAATACATATTTCTGGATCTTGATCTCCCGATAAAGAGTGGCTTTGAATTCCTGGATGAATTCGAACCACTTAATGCGCACATAAATCATAGAATAAAAGTGGTTATCCTGACTGCCTCACTTAACCCTGCAGATGCAGCTAAGAGTTCAACCTATAAATCCGTAGTAAGGTTTATTGCAAAACCACTTACGAAAAGCAGTTTAAGTGGATTTGGGTTAAAATTGAAAACTGCAGATGAGTTAATGATGAATAAACACACAGCTGATAAATGAAGAAAAACAATGACGCACATAAAGATGAGCTCATCAGTTACATAAGAAAGCATAGTGTACAGCATCTTAATCTTCCTTTGGAAAAATTTAGGCTCGAAGCACTTGTGATCATGAAAGTCGAACTGGAGCTATGCGGCTTGAGAACAAAAGAGAATAGAAACGCAATAATAGGACTTGTATAAAAATCAAAATGAATTACTCGAAATTAAATATCATCATACCGGTAGCTGCTCTAGTAGCAACATTTATTTCATGCTCACCAAAAACAGCTAATGTCATTTCCAGGCAAAAAAACGCAGTAAACGTTGATGGCAAAGCTGAAGAATATGGTGAGTTCCGTTATTACAATAGCGAGGCAAAGATGTTTTACAATCTTTCCAATGATAATGAAAACCTCTATCTCTGCTTAAAGATAAATGATGAGAACATTCAGCAGCAGATCCTCATGGCAGGAATGGATGTTTGGTTGGATACGCTTTCAAAAGCAAAAGAACAGATTGGCATCCGGTATCCTTTGCCTGGCGTTCGCCCCACAATGCCTGAGTTTAAAGGTGCCGGTCAGCCAAGAGAAAAACCCGATGTGGCAAAGATGAAACAAAATATGCTGATGTCTCAAAAGACAATGGACTTACGCGGATTTAAGAACGCAACAAACGGCTCCAACTTCCTGCAAACAACAGATGGAATAAAACTTCAGCTTGATTGGGACGCAAACAATTGCTTGATCTATGAGCTTGCTATCCCTCTTAAGAACTGGTATAAACCCACACTCGCAAAATCAGATACAGCTAAAATCTTTACACTAACCATAAATATCAATGCCTTTGAAATGCCGTCAGGAGCGCCTGGCGGGTTCAATGGTCCTCCTGATGGTAATATGGGCGGTCCCCCATCCGGTAGTGGAATGGGTGGACCTCCATCAGGAATGCGACCACCGATGGAAGGATTGTCAGAAAAGAAAACGGTTAAAGCAAATTTCAAACTTCACGTAAATGCCTCTTAGTTCAACTACATATTATTCTAAAAGAATCATCATTTGCCTTCTCGTGCTATTTATTTCCATTGCAGTCGAAGCACAAACATATAAGGTGCAGGGCTCTATTATAGATAAGAGTGATACTTCTGATGTTCCGGGGGCCGCTGTAATTTTAATTAATACCAATGATACTACTTTAAGATATGCTACAAGCACATCGGACAGCGGAATATTTATTTTTGATGCCGTTATGCCTGCAACCTATAAACTGAAAATATCAATGATTAGTTATGCGAGCTATCAGCAGGTGGTTGAAGTTAGTAATACTGATTTACTTCTTCCACCCCTGATGCTTTCATCCCGTGACAAACTTCTTAAGCAAGTGGACATTGTTGGAACTGTTGCGCGAATGGAAGTAAAAGGCGATACGGTGCAGTATAATGCAGATGCTTTTAAAACACATCAGGATGCAACAGCTGAAGATCTCGTCAAAAAAATGCCTGGAGTTACAACAGAAGGGAACACTGTTAAAGTAAACGGCCAGGAGGTAAAAAAGATCCTTGTTGATGGAAAACCATTCTTCAGTAATGACCCTGCTGCTACACTGAAAAATCTCCCGGCAGACATAGTAGGCAATGTACAGGTATTTGATCAGCAAAGTGACCAGTCACAATTTACAGGCTTTCGTGATGGTAATGAAGAAAAGACAATTAACCTGAATACTAAGAAAGGAATGAACGTAGGACGTTTTGGGAAAGTGTACGGAGGGTATGGGACTGATCAGAAGTACAATGGAGGGTTTGCATATAATAGTTTCAATGGAAGCAGGAGACTTTCTGTCATTGGTATGGCAAATAATATCAATCAGCAAAACTTCAGCATTTCTGATATCATGAGCGTAATGAGTAACTCGGGTAACCAGGGAGGTGGTCCGCCGATGCAAGGATCAGGTAATGCAAGTTTCTTTACTGGCCAACAAAACGGAATTACTAAAACAAACGCACTGGGACTAAATTATAATGATACCTGGGGAAAGAAAATAAGAGTGTCCGGGAATTACTTTTTCAATAACACAGACAATAATGCCAGCTCTGTTATTACACGAAATTATTACACAAGTAATGCTTTAAAATATAACCAAACAAGTAATACGCAGACAAAAAACACAAATCACAAATTCAACTTTAAATTTGAGTATTTTATTGATTCAGTTAATAAATTAACGATCACACCACGTCTTACCCTGCAGGGCTATGATAAAACAAGTAATCAACTCGGCACGAACTACATTGGAAATGAGCAGCTGTTAAGTACAACAAATAGTTCTAACAAAGACAAGGCGCAAGCTTACAACTTTAATAATGATATTTTGTTTCAGCACCGCTTTGCAAAAAAGGGGCGCACTATATCCCTGAACGTAAATACACAAGTCAACAATAATGAAGGTAATGGTGAATACAATTCTACGAACTCCTATGGTGACACACTCGGCGCAAGCCAGGTAATCGATCAGAAATACACCTCACTCAGCAACAGTCAAACACTCGGAGGAAATCTGTCTTATACTGAGCCATTGGGGAATAATAGTCAGTTTCTTATCAGTTATCGTCCTTCCTATATGAAAAGTATTAGCGATAAAATAACAAACAATGGCGAAGCTGACGGTAGTTACACAAAGCTCGATACCTTCCTTTCAAATAAATTCAATAACACATATTACACGCAGCGCGGTGGTGTAAGTTACAAATACAATAAAGGAAAGGTTATGTTTAGTATAGGAACCGATGTACAATCGGTTGTTTTAACGGGAAATCAAACTTATCCCCAAAACCTCGCTGTACAGCGTGATTTTTTGAATGTACTTCCTGAGGCTTCCCTCAACTACAAATTCGATAAAACAGCAAACATAAATATTACCTACCGTACAGCAACTAAAGCTCCTGAGATCTCCCAGCTGCAAAACAATATTGATGTATCCAACGCGCTTTTTGTAAAAGCTGGAAATCCTTTACTTAAGCAAGCCTATGAGAATAACCTTACTATACGTTTCATGAAACGCATGCCGGAAAAGGAACGTCACCTTATGTTCTTCATCGTTGGTAACCAGACAAACAATTATATAAGTAACTCAACACAAATGCTGACTACGGACACTGTCGTTCAAAATGTATTCATCAATTCAGGCAGACAATTTATTACCCCTACTAATCTCAACAATTATTACAACCTGCGCAGCTTTGGAGTATTCGGCTTTCCAGTGAAAGCAATTAAGAGTAATGTTAGTTTCAATGCTGGTTATACACTAACCAATACACCGGCTCTCATCAACAACAAATTGAATAACTCACTTAGCAATTCAGGAAGCGCAGGAGTTTATCTCAGCAGCAACGTGAGTCAGTATCTGGATTTTTCTTTAGGGTATAATGCCAGCTATAATGTAGTTACCAACTCACTTCAGAGCCAATCCAACAGCAGCTACTTTAATCATACCGCAACGCTTAAAGTGAATTATATTCTTTTAAAAAGAATTGTGTTAAGCAGCGATATCAACCAGTATTATTATAAGGGTCTTTCGGCGAGCTTCGACCAAACATTCTCGTTATGGAATGCTTCGGCAGGATATAAATTTCTGAAGAACCGTTCACTCGAAGCAAAAGTATCGGTATATGATATTCTTAATCAAAACAGAAGTGTGAGTAGATCAATCACAGAAACTTATACTGAGGATAATCGTACTCAGACCCTAAATAGGTATTTAATGTTCACTTTAACGTACACCTTCAAAAAATTTAAAGGGAATGCTATGGGCCCGGATGAGATGAAGTTTCCAAAAGGAATGCCTCCGCCTGAAAATATGCCACCACCACCAAGATAGTAGAAACGTCAATGATAGAAAATTCAAATATAATAGAAGTTGAGATTTTGAATGTAATCTCAACTACATTAGGTTGTCCTGTATACAAGGTCAGTTCCTCTGTTGATCTGATTGAAGATTTGGGAGTTTCCCCGGTTCAGTTTAACTGTCTAATTTGGTCCTT
>DASWXS010000418.1:0-1755 GCA_036405375.1 Bacteroidia bacterium | reverse complement strand
GTTCCCTGTAGTAAATGCCTTCTGTTTCTTCTACCTGCGTTATTACTTTACGCATGATTTCAATAACCTTAACCGGGTATTTACCTACTGATGTTTCTGCACTAAGCATCACAGCATCGGCGCCATCAAGCACAGCATTTGCCACGTCATTTACCTCCGCACGGGTAGGAGTGAAACTGGTGATCATGCTTTCCATCATCTGTGTTGCAATGATCACAGGCTTGGAAGCCGTCATACATTTTTTCACGATCATTTTCTGGAGCATTGGAACCTGTTCCATTGGAAGCTCTACACCTAAATCTCCGCGTGCAACCATCACACCATCTGTAACGTCAATGATATTGTCAATTTCACGAACCGCTTCAGGCTTCTCTATTTTAGCAACAACACGCGTTTTTTTGTTCTTGCGCTTAATGATCTCTTTGAGGTCAACAATATCGGTAACCGAGCGAACGAACGAAAGTCCAATCCAATCGAAATCATGCTCCAGTGCAAAGTCAAGATCGCGAAGGTCTTTAATGGTAAGGCAGGGTAAAGAAATTTTTGTGTTCGGAAGATTTACCCCTTTTTTAGACGAGAGCGTACCTCCTGAAATAATGATTGCTTTTACTTCATCTTTTTGATTGGTGGAAACCACTTTCAAATGAATTTTTCCATCGTCGATAAGCACAAGCTCACCAACTTTAACGTCTTTTGGAAACTCCGGGTAAGTTATAAAGATCCTGTGCTCGTCACCTTCACATTCTTTAGTGGTAATGATGATCTCATTTCCATTTTTCAATTCAACAGCATTATCTTTTACTTTTCCAATACGAAGTTTTGGACCTTGTAAGTCGCCTAATATCCCAACAAAACGGTTCAGTTTTTTGTTAAGCGAACGAATGTTGTTTATTGTATTAATAACTGCATCATAATCTCCGTGTGAAAAATTGATACGGCAAATATCAAGTCCGGCATTGAACATTTCTTCCAACACATTTATGTCGGCTGTTGCGGGACCCATCGTTGCAACTATTTTGGTTTTGTTGAAATTTCTCTCCATAAAATTGAATTCGATAAGACACGAATGTACAAAAATCAGCCAATAAATGAAAGAAATGATGAAGGGATTGTTAAGGCTTACCTATCGAAGCATTAAGTAATGCTTATCCTTTCCGGTGAGGATTTTCCGCTAAAAAACCTTTCCAGCTGTTATGTTTTTTGCCAACTGTACTGTGTGTATTATTCTGGAAATGATGGCACATGGCAACTCCCAAAGCATCAGTAGAATCGAAATACTTAGGCAGCGTTTTCAAGTGGAGCAAACGCTGAAGCATAAGTGCTACCTGTTCTTTGGAAGCATTACCGTTCCCGGTTATACTTTGTTTTATTTTTCGGGGAGAATATTCGGCTATCGGGATCCCTTTGCTTAAAGCTGCCGACATACATACTCCCTGTGCGCGGCCTAGTTTCAGCATCGATTGCACATTTTTTCCAAAAAAAGGAGCCTCAATAGCTAGCTCATCAGGGCAGTATTCTTCAATAACTCCGGTAAGTGTTTCAAATATGGTTTTTAAGCGGATCGTATGCTCTTCTTCACTCCCCATTTTGATCACGTCACAGTGCAGGTATTCTGGTTGCTGTTTGTGTACACGAATAAGGCCGTAACCAAGCACAACGGTTCCCGGGTCAATTCCTAGTATGATCTTTTCAGGCATGCGAACACAAATGTAGCAAAGTTTAATGGGCTATTTATCTCTTTTTATGAACCGGAAA
>DASWXS010000417.1:0-3210 GCA_036405375.1 Bacteroidia bacterium | reverse complement strand
TTCCAAGCAGGTCAACCAATTCCAGTTTCACATTATTCTTGTCTGCTAATTCAAACGAAATATGCATATTACCATTGTTTGGATTAGGGAATACAGTATAATTCAACTGATTTTCAATACTTTCATATACACCTACCATCGAATTATTAACGATATTGATATCATCAATAAAAATGTTATTACATGCTCCGGTTGCATCTGCGGTCAACACAAATTTAAACATAACATTCGTTTGTGCAGATAAAGCACCGATAGGAACTGTTTCTGTTCTCCAGTCTGCAGAAGATGTTGGGGTAAATGCAGTTGCACTCACTCCGGCATTGGCAAGCCCGGAACCGTTTTTAGAATAACGCTGCGTCCATGTTTGTCCACAGTTAACAGAAGAGAATACCTGTAGCTTATCAGCTGCTGTAGATGTTTTACGTTTGTGTGATAATTTAAATGTAAAAGAAGATCCTGCAGGTGTGTTAATAGCTGCCATATTATAGGAAGGGGTGTAGAATGTTTCTACCGAACCACCAGTGTTTGTAAAGTTACTGATCATCATTGATGATGATCCCGTTGCAGCCGCAGTACTGGTTTGCGCCCAGCCCGGACCACCATTGCTGTTGTCGATTGACCAATTTGAATTAGGCACAATAATGCTTTCAAAACTTTCCATCATAGAAGTCTGGTATGTTGCAGTACTACTGCTTATAGTAACATATCCTGCTTTGGTAATAGAATTTGAACCTGTAGAGTTGGTTGCTGTGTAGGTAACTGCATAAACCCCAGGCGTTGCATAAGTTACTACAGGGTTAGCCAATGTAGAAGTGGATGGTGTGCCTCCCGGGAAATCCCAGTTCCATCCTGTTACAACGGCATTAGATGTACTGTCTGCAAAAGTAATGTTAGATCCTGTGCACGCGAATTTTTTATCTGCTCCGAAATCGGCAGCAGGCGAACAAATTTGCGGAACTCTTACCCCTGTTGCAATCTTATTGGCAGCCGTTACCAGGTTATTTCTTCCTGATGTTGTTTGCGTTAAGGTAAGACGCATTCGTTTGCACTGACACAGGGTAAACATCTTAGGACAAGAAGAGTAGTCCATAATATTCTCTACGTTCGCGTAATTTTCTGTAGAATAAGTTGGATAACATACATTTGGTGTTGAAGCAGGACATGTGCTGAAAAAACCAGATGTTGGAGGCGTATCATCAGGTGTCCCGGAAATAGTTGCCAAACCATCATCATTAAGAGCATCACAAGTGCCTCCTGCACTATTCGAGTTTCCGAATGTATGAGGCAATTTTAACCAGTGACCAACCTCATGTGATAATGAACGGTATTCTTTCGATGGAACATCCAGGAAAGATGAATTGTAGATAATCGCATCTCTTGCATTACCCGTACCCCATGTACCAGGAAGGTACGTGTAACCAACAATAATACCTGCGCTGCCCCCATCGTCAATAATATTTTTTACAAAATAAATATTCATGTATTTGCTTGGGTTCCATTTGCCCGCACCGGTTCCGGTATATGCAGGTACAGCAGTAGCCTGGTCCCAATCGGTATTTGCATCATAATGCCTGATGATACCATTGGTACAGTTACCGTTCGGATCTTTAGTAGCTAAAACAAAACGCAGGTTACACGCAGTAGCCCTCGCCTGGAAATAAGCATCGATATCTACAGTATCCGGATCCAGTTTCTGATAATCGCGGTTTAAACCTGCAATTGCATCGTATACTACCTGGTTAGAAATATTTTCGCTACCACCCTGGTGCAGAATGTGAACTACAACCGGTATAGTATCTATTGGATGCGGGGCATTGGCAAAAACGCTGTTGGTGCCAATTATCTTGGCATTACTTAATTCAGCAGCCTTCTGATCTTCTTTCAGAGATGCCTCATAACGTGCTTTTGCTTCAGGATCACTGGCAAATAATTTAGCCATTGCTTCATCCGTTCCGCAATGATGTGCTCCTGCAACGTGATGATTTTCATCTTTTACTGCCAGATTACTAACCTTTTGCGCTTTATTGGGTTTAGTAGCTATTTTTTTAGCTGTTTGCGCATTAATAACAGAGCCTCCCACTACCAACGCAGCACTTAAAAATATGTGTTTCACCATGTTCACTTTTGTTTAATTTTCGATAAATAAAGATAATAAAATTTAGAGAAAAAAGCAATTTAACAATTAAAGGAGAAAAAAGAGGTTGAACGGTTATTTTAGGGCCTTTTTGAGATCTTCTATAAGATCTTCAACATCCTCCACTCCAACGCTCAAACGCAATAAATTGTCGACCACTCCTGCTTTTTCACGTTCCTGTTTAGGAATGGAAGCGTGTGTCATGGTTGCCGGATGATTTATAAGCGATTCTACCCCACCTAATGATTCTGCCAGAGAAAACACTTCAAACGAAGACGCAACCTTAAAAGTCTCCTCCAAAGAGGCATTTTTTAGTACAATAGAAATCATTCCGCCGAAATCTTTCATTTGTTTTTTTGCAATGGCATGGTTAGGATGATCTTCGAAACCCGGCCAATATATCTTTTCTATACGTGGATGAGTTTTTAAAAACTCAGCTACTTTTCTTCCATTCTGGCAATGACGCTCCATACGTAAATGAAGGGTTTTGATCCCTCGCATTACCAGGAAACTGTCCATAGGACCAGGATTAGCCCCACAGCTGTTTAAAATAAAATATAGCTGCTCGTGCAGCTTATCATCATTGGTAACAAGCGCCCCCATTACCACATCACTATGTCCGCCAAGATATTTGGTAACAGAATGCATAACAATATCTGCACCCAGCTCCAGCGGATTCTGCAAATAAGGGCTTGCAAATGTGTTATCTACGGCAAAAATCAAGTTGTTTGCTTTTGCAATCTTTGCGCACGCTTCAATATCAATGATCTGCATCGTAGGATTGGTAGGCGTTTCTGCCCAAAGCAAACGGGTATTGGCATTGATATATTTCTTAATATTCTCAGCGTCTGTAAGATTAATGAAATGGAATTTGATCCCATATTTTTCGTAGATCTTGGTGAACATACGATATGATCCACCGTACAGGTCGTCGCCTGTAATTACTTCATCGCCGGGCTTTAACATGCGTATAACCGCATCAGTTGCCCCCATACCACTACTGAAGCAAACGCAATGTTTACCATTCTCCAATGCAGCAATATTTTTTTGCAATGCTTCACGTGTCGGGTTTTTTC
>DASWXS010000416.1:0-3158 GCA_036405375.1 Bacteroidia bacterium | reverse complement strand
TGGATGCACGCATTAAGTCTGCATGCTCATGAACTGCTTTAACTGTATTGATAAAGAAAGTAAGGAATTGCAAATTTGTTTTTGGAGTTTTTCCGGGAGATAATAAATTTTTACCGGTATTTGTTGCTAAACTCCAGTTGTTGTGCTTACCACTTCCGTTAACACCAGCAAATGGTTTTTCGTGAAGCAATACTCTTAAGTTATGACGGATCGCAACTTTTTCCATTACATCCATCAATAACTGGTTGTGATCAACTGCTAAGTTCACCTCTTCAAAAACAGGAGCACACTCAAACTGAGCGGGTGCAACTTCATTATGACGGGTACGAACAGGTATTCCTAATAAATGACACTCATGTTCAAAATCGCGCATGTAAGCAGTAACTCTTTCCGGAATGGAGCCCCAGTAATGATCTTCCAACTGCTGACCTTTAGCTGCAGATGCACCTAATAATGTTCTCCCGGTTTGTTGTAAATCGTAACGACATGCATGAAGTGCTGCATCCACTACAAAATATTCCTGCTCCCATCCCAGGGTTGCAATTACTTTAGTAACGTTCTTATCAAAATACTGACAAACCTCAGTTGCCGCTTTATCCAAAGCGCTTAAAGATTTTACCAAAGGAGTTTTAAAATCCAATGCCTCACCTGTGTATGACACAAAGATGGTTGGGATACATAAAGTTTTGTCGAAAATAAAAGCAGGAGAAGTAGGATCCCAGCCTGTATAGCCACGGGCTTCAAATGTATTACGGATTCCACCGTTAGGAAAAGAAGAAGCATCCGGTTCCTGCTGAGCCAACTGGCTACCGCTGAAACGTTCAATTGCTCTTCCATTGTCGGTTGGTTCAAAAAAACCATCATGCTTTTCAGCTGTTGTTCCTGTTAATGGCTGGAACCAATGTGTATAATGAGTTGCGCCTTTGTCTATTGCCCATGATTTCATACATGCTGCAACCTGGTCTGCTATCTTTCTGTCAAGAGAAGATCCTTTGTCCATAGCATCCTGTACCATTTTAAAGGCTTCTTCAGAAAGATATTCTCTCATTGCATCGTACCCAAATACGTTGGATCCGTAATAAGAGGAAACCTGATTTCCTGTGTTATTGAACTCCATTGGTTTGCGCTTCATTACTTCCTGAAGTGCTAAAAGACGGCGGTTTGTCATAATTTTATCGATTTTTTTGGCAAAAGTAGTCAAATTTTAGGGGTACATCCAAAAAAAAGTAATTTTTTTAAAGATACCCCCCCTGTTTTTTATCAACCTTTGTTCAAAAAGTGGATTTTTCATAAAACAGGATTCAAAAACCAGGGGTATAAAATTAAAAAGGGACGACTCTTTTCAGAATCATCCCCTTTCCACCTTCTAACAAACAAACCTATTCTATTTCAAGATCTTTGAGCTTCATACTCTTCAATTCATCTTTTGTATAGTTCTTCTTCTCCACTTTTCCATCGAGCTCCTCGTTACTTGGAGCTTTAGGAGCTGTACCCGGAGGAGTGTCTGATTTCTGTTTATTTACATCTCCGCCCGGATTAGTTCCCTGCTTTTTATAAACGTCATCTTCATAATCAGGAACAGCTGTATTGTTATTATTATTTCCGTTTTTATAATAGCCCCCCATGTCGTCATCCCAATCATCATAACCAGGGTTATTGATTGCCCCGTAATTAAAGTTCAGCGATTCCCATGCAAGGTACCGTGCTCTTTTGGTATGATGCAGGGCTCCGATAAAATTTCCGTGATTATACAAGAACTTTGCATATTGCTGATGTTGCACAGCGTTGGAAAGAATTGGATTATACATTCCTTCCCAATTTGCCTGCTGGATTGCGTTATAAATTATATAACCGGTATTACGGATCGATTTACGTGCTGCTCTCCTGTAGTTATACCCGTAATAATTATTGTACCCGTTACCATAATAGTTATTATAACCATAATTATTGTATCCACCGTAGTAACCATAATTTGGAGGTGGGGGAGCTCCCCAGTTTGGTCCGCCGCCTACACCCACAGAAACCCACCATTTTTCATTCTTCCCTTTTGGAGGGTTCGGATTATTTTTTCCACCGCCTTTATTCATTTTAGGTTGCGACGGCGCCTGTGAAATTTTTTGAGCTGATACCGTATTTACGGTTAAACCTGCAATCGCCCAAACTATTGCAAGACGAATTATTGTTTTCATTTGATTTTTGTTTAGCCTTATATGGCTGCTAAACATAAACCAAGGTACGTGCCAAAATGCCTTTTTCAGATAGCCACTTGGTAAGTGGCAGGTTTTAACGAATAAGTGGAAAGCTAAAACGGTTATATGCTAATTTTAACCTATTGAGGAGCCTGAAGTTTTTCACCTTCCCATTTTGCAACCACTGCGGAAGCTACCGCATTACCGATAACATTGGTTGCAGAACGTCCCATATCAAGCAATTGGTCAACTGCCAACAGTAGCAACAATCCTTCTACCGGAATTTTAAACATAGCCAGCGTACCGGCAATTACAACAAAAGAAGCACGTGGGACACCCGCAACACCTTTGCTTGTTATTAGCAGCACCAGCATCATTTTTATTTGTTCACCGAAACCGATATCCATTCCATATGCCTGGGCAATAAACATGGTTGCAAATGTCATATACATGATAGAACCATCGAGGTTAAATGAGTAACCAAGTGGCAATACAAAACTCACCACCTTATTGGAGATTCCGAATTTTTCTAATGCTTCAATAGTTTTGGGCATTGCTGCTTCTGAGCTTGCTGTGCTGAATGCAAGCAGTGCAGGTTCTTTTATTAATCCCAGTAACTTAAAGAAGTTGATCTTAAGCACAAAACAGATCAGCACTAATACTACAAACACAAAGAATAAAAGTCCTCCGAAGAAACAAGCGATGAGATAAAGATAGCCGGAGAGCACATCCAATCCCTGCTGAATAACTACTGCAGTAATTGCTCCGAAAATTCCAACCGGGGCAAATTTCATAACGTAATTGGTAACCTTAAACATGGCGTGACCAACCGCATCGAGGAACTTTACTACAATTTCTCCTTTATCACCGATGGCTGCAACTGCAATACCAAAGAAAAGAGAGAACACAACAATTGGGAGGATTTCATTAGCAGACATCGCTTCTATAACGCTTTGAGGAATCACGTGA
>DASWXS010000415.1:0-3565 GCA_036405375.1 Bacteroidia bacterium | reverse complement strand
AATCGGCTGGAGTAAAATAATATATATCTTCTCCGCCCCATGCCAATATTGCCCTGGTGCCTTGTGTGGTAATCATAATGGGATTTGGACAATAGCTGGTTACCATTGCATCCGGATCTTTCATAATAAAATCTATTCTCTTTAGTGGCATGTGTTTATTATTCTTATCGAAGAAATTAGCCATTACCCGCACCCTGTTTTTCGCCATAAAAACCACATCACAATTCCAAACTCCAAACCCATCCACCTCAAAACTTCTTACATATTTCTCTTCATCTGTTAATGAATTCTCATAAGCGATTTGTTCTTTCGCCATCTTTTCCGCTTCATCTATTTCATCTTTAGTATAACCAGAAGGAATACCTTGCTTGTTTATTATCATATTTTTCAAATCACGAATGCGATCGAACTTCTTCATAGTTTCTTCACTCCTTTTTATCATTTCATCCATTTTCAGCTGAGCATCTGCCAGCATGCTATCCTCTCTTTGTTTCTGTAAAAAAGCCAGTTTACTTTTTTCCTCGATCTTCCTGTTATTTTCTTCAGTTACTTTATTTTGCGCTTCAATATCCTTGTTTCTAAGAGCAATTAATTGGTTCATTTTATCTATACGCGCATTTTCTTCTTCAGTAATCTTATTCTTTGCAATGATCGCATCCACTTCTGCATCTTTTTTTGCAGCATCAGCGATCACTTTATTTTCCTTATTTATACGTTCTGTCTTCAGTTTTTCGTATTCCATGTTCTTTGCCTCAAACGCTTTTTGAGCTGCAATGTAATCTTTACCTTCCAACACCGGCCTGGCTTTATATGAAACTGTTCTTTTTGCGTTACTAAATTTTACCGTATAAATTCCGGGAGTAGCAGATCTTACAACCTTTACTTCATTCCATTCTTCTTCTGCATCTTTAGGCGAAAATTTTTCTTCCTTCAATATCTCAAACTTCACATTATGAAATGCAGCCAGCTCCGGGTAATCACCTGGTGCAACTTCGATCTCAATCACTCTCGAAGCATCTTCTACCTTATTAGGTTTAACCGGAGGAGTTCCTGCTGGCATTGGTGGAGCTATTTTTTTGCCGGTTTCTTTTTTAACGTCATTTTCATGTTCTTTCGCGGGTAAAGTGGTAAGCACATCCTTACCTTTCGGCTGCCACGATTTTTTATTCTCGTCGAGATAATACAGATTGAAAGCAGGGTCGTTGCTATTACTCATAAGATTTATTTCAGGCTTACTTTGTGGGTTCACAAATACTTCTTTCCCGTTTTGAGTAGCTTTAAGCTCGCACATGCCTGCAGATCTGAAATCATAAGAAGCACCTGCAGAATCATAACTCATCGGAATTCCTGAAATAAAAAAGTCTACCGGATCGTTAAATTCCCTGTATGTTACTTTCACATCTCCCGTCACAGGTTTCCCGTTTTCATCTACCATAGAATTTTTCGGGAACAAAATAACTGATCCTGATTTACTATACAGTGTATCACCTTTTTCTGCATTTATTGTATACACTTCTTTTGTTACATCCACACCTGGAATGGGTGGTGCAACACAAGGAAATGAATCGGTCACAACGCTTTCTTCCTGAACAACTTTTTTTTCATCAGAACAGGAAATAAAACCTAAACCAAGAAGTAAAGATAAAAGGTATGTTTTTTTCATAATTTATTTTGTATAATGCATAAATGTAACTAAAGTTACTGCCTAAAAAAAGAAATAAAAAAAACCGGTATAAAACCGGCTTTCTTTGTGAAATTATTCTTGTTAAAAATTATTCAATGTTTCTTTGATGATGCGTGCACAATCCATGATCTGCTCTTCTGTAATTACCAGTGGAGGTGCAAAACGAATGATATCACCATGAGTTGGCTTGGCTAGTAAACCGTTCTCTGCCAGTTTAAGGCATACGTCCCATGCTGATTTCCCGTTCGATTCTTTTATGATAATTGCATTCAACAATCCTTTACCGCGTACTGTAGTTAACATCGGATGATTGATTGCACGCAACTCCGAACGGAGGATTTCTCCAAGATAGTTAGCGCGTTCAGCAAGTTTCTCTTCTTTCACTACATCCAATGCAGCCATTGCCACAGCGCATGCAATAGGATTTCCTCCATAAGTGGAACCATGTTGCCCGGGTTTGATACACATCATTACTTCGTCATTCGCAAGTACCGCAGAAACAGGATACATACCACCTGATAGAGCTTTACCTAATATTAAAACATCAGCGTGTACATTTTCCCAATCACAGGCCAATAGTTTACCTGTACGTGCAATACCTGTCTGTATTTCGTCTGCTATAAAAAGTACATTCGATTTTTTACATAAATCATATGCGCCTTTTAAAAATCCTTCATCCGGAACCATTACACCTGCTTCACCCTGGATTGGCTCTACCAGGAAACCAGCAATATTCTTATCACTTAAAGCGCTCTCTAATGATTTTAAGTCGTTGTATGGGATCACCTCATAACCCGGAACGAATGGGCCAAAGTTATTACGTGCATCCGGATCTACGCTGAATGAGATGATATTAATTGTTCTTCCATGAAAGTTGCCAGCACACACAAGAATTTTTGCCTGGTTCTCTGCTACTCCTTTTTTTTCGTATGCCCATTTACGTGCAAGTTTTAAAGCAGTTTCCACTGCTTCTGCACCTGAATTCATTGGTAACACTTTATCGTAACCAAAATAAGAAGTGAGGTATTTTTCATATTCGCCCAGCTTACTGTTATAAAATGCGCGAGAGGTCAGAGCCAGCTTCTGTGCCTGCTCCACCATTGCCTTAACAATTTTAGGATGACAATGTCCTTGGTTCACCGCACTATAAGCAGAAAGAAAATCATAATACTGTTTACCTTCCACATCCCAAACAAGAGCTCCTTCACCTTTATCTAATACAACCGGGAGCGGATGATAATTATGTGCTCCGTATTTTTCCTCCAGTTCCATCAACTCCTGTGAGCGCGTCTTGTTTTCTGTCATTGCCATCATGATTTCTATTTTAGATTACAAAAGTACGCTAAAAAAGGCGAATTATCCTAAATTTAGGAAGGTTTTCAGGGATAATAAAGCAGGACAAATAATAAACAAAAAGGCCTATGCAGGCAGAGATCAATATCCGTATTGTTTTAAGCGGTTATCGCTGTTTCTCCAGTCTTTATCTACTTTAACATACAGCTCAAGGAATATTTTTTTGCCAAAGAATTTTTCTGCTTCTTCGCGGGCCATAGTGCCTGTTTTCTTCAATGCCTCGCCTTTGTGGCCGATAATGATTCCCTTTTGCGAATCGCGCTCAATAATGATATTGGCACGGATACGAATGATATCTTTTTCTTCTTTAAATTCTTCTACAATCACTTCAGTACTGTATGGAATTTCTTTCTTATAGTTCTTCAGTATCTTTTCTCGGATGATCTCCGTAACAAAAAAACGTTCCGGCTTATCCGTGAGCGTATCTTTATCATAAAACGCCTCGCCCGGAGGCAAAAGCGCGATCAACCGTTCCATGATCTTATCCAGGTTGATGTTCTGTAAGGCAGAGATAGCATGGATCTCGGC
>DASWXS010000414.1:0-3029 GCA_036405375.1 Bacteroidia bacterium | reverse complement strand
TCAAAATATCAGAAAACCCAATGTGACACATTTTGAAACACTAGATGGAGTAAATGATTCAATCCTATTTTCCGATGACGCGTTTTTTAAAGAAGGAGAAAAATACTCAGTAAAAATTATTTATTTGAATGGCAAGCATTGGGACACAATTAGCCCTAAAACAATAATCACAGTGAATTCAAAATCCAGTTTAACCTACGTATACGAGGTTAAAACCGGAATACCTGGATACCATTCCAGTTGTAAGATCACTAATAAAAAGAATTTTTCAAAAGACCAAAAGGAAATTATGCTTTCCTATCTTCAATCGCAGCCGAGATTTTATTTTGGGAACGAGGAAGTAAATAATAACCTGAAAAACGAAATAACCGAATTGCTAAAATTGAATGAAAAGCAGGAAAAGCAAATTAATTGTGATTGTTGGGCCTGGTCAGTTCAGTAATTATACCCTGCATAGGTTTGTATGCCTACTCATACCTTAATACAGTAAAAAAGCTCTTCTCACTTTCAGATTTTAGTTTTCTTCCCGGTTAATATTAATACCAGCCCGGCAACCACGGCAATTCCTCCGGCATAATAAGGCCAGCTAACTGTTTTTTTTTCTTCCTTATTGATCTCGAGCCGGCCTAAGTCGACAACTTTTTTCTCCTGGGTATAATTTACCCCGCGTATGATCAGCATTACTAAGCCAATCACTATTAAAATAATTCCAAACGTTCTCATGGTATGATGTTTTTAGTAGATATAATAAAATCATACCAACTGGGTCTGCCTCATCGCGGACTTTGCTTTTGCTTCCGGATTAAGTATATTTGTTATAAAGCAAACAAACAGCATGACTGAATTTTACGAGAGCATAAAGAGCAAAACCATATGTACCGAATGCGGGGGCAACGATATGGGCTTTACTTATTTGTACGAAGGCAGTGGAGAAGTAAAGAAACAAACAAAAGTCCTGGGCATGATAGCTTACCAGGGTATTGGTAATATGCTGATGATCACCTGCAGAAAATGCGGTATGGTAGCAAAGAGTTTTGTGATTGCGAAATAAATCTACAGGCAAATGTCAAAAGAAAATCAAAATAATATTCCATCTATTTTCTCCCAGGTCTTTACGGGCATGCATGATAAGAATGGAGATCCAATTCACGAAGGCGACCAGGTAAAACTGTATTACAAAGGTAACTATGTAATATGCCAGGTTGTTTACGATACAAAACACGCTGCCTTCCTGCTCAAATGGCCTGATGGCTATATTAACCAGTATTTTATGAACGGAAGCAGTTACGAAGTGGTAAAACAATTCAATCCTTAAACGATTTTAAGTGCGGGCAATTAAACTATTCTTCCTTTTCTTTTATACAACAACAGTGCTTTGGGGGCAGGATGAAGAAATTGATCATCTTATTGCCGGTGAGCTCAAAATGACCTTCCCTAGTATTTATTTCAAACACAAGTCTACCGACTATGCGCCTATGCCCTATTCTGCTGATTCCTGTTTTAAACATATTGCTGCTCATTTAAAAGACATCAGGAGTTTCAGTATCTGGCGTGATAGTTTAGAGACTGAAGAATTAACACAAGCACGTATCAAAAAGTTAAAAGCGGAGCTGGACAAATATACACCTGCAAACAAAATAAAAATTCAATCAGTGAAGAAAACACAAAAGGTCTCCAGGCTTACGATTGAAAAAGCGAAAGACGATATACAACGCCAATACTTATTATCTTTGAACAGTGTGCTGGATATTTCCAAAACCCGGATAGCGGATGAAGTAGATCCACCTAAAGGATCACATATAAACCATCCAAAGATCTGGTGCCTGAATTGCTGGAAACGCGGGCGCTTTAAAAAAGAATACAGACGCTTACACGTAACGAATAAAAAAACAAAATCCCAATGAAAAGAACATTCTACTATGCACTGATGATAACTACCGGGGCACTTATTATTTCCTGCCAATCGGATACGGAAAAAATGAATGAAGTGATCAATAGCGCTATAGCCATGGAAAAGGCGGCTAAGGCTGCAGAAAATCAACCTGCACCTGATTCGGTAAAACTGGCCATCCAAACTTCGGCTTACACCAATCCGGTTAAGGTAGTTCCTACCCAACAGGAGCTTATCAAAAAACACAGAGTAAAAAGCGTGAAACAAATTTATAAAGATGGCTGGTCGATTGAGAACTATGACAAAAAAGGAAATAAGATCAGCGAAGAAAGTGATTATTCGGGAAAGAAAACATTCAGCTATGAGTTTGACAAGAATGGTAACGTAATAAAGGAAAAAACAAAATGGAAAGATGGCACCACAACCAGTCAAATGTATGAATACAACACTGAAGGCAAGGTGATTCGTAAAACGTACAAAGATGACAGCGACGGGAAAACTTCGGTAACTACCTTTGAGTATAACGCTGATCTGAATACCCGCATCGAATCATCTGATCTTGGAAAAGAAAAAGAATTTTATGACAACCGAGGGCTTCGCGTACGCTTTGAATCGTTTGACGAAAAAGGAAATCTTATGGGATCGGGCGAAGCTCAATATAATGAAGATGGTTTAAAGGTAAGTGAATCTGCCAATATTATTGGCATGAGCAACCAGGACGAATTTGAATACAATGAGGCCGGGCAGCTTATCAAACAACACCGCACCGGTATACTGGATGTTTATTTCTTGTTTGAATACGATGAAAAAGGCTTAATGATCAACTCCAACAACGTGAAAGGTTATAATGAAGAAAAAACAACCTATGAGTACACTTTTTATTGATTAATAAATCCACCTGTATCTGATTCCACACTCCTTTCCTTGCTACTCCGTTCAGAAATCAGTATCTTTGAAATAAGTAGTACTGATCAGCTGAATCATTAAATACAACAGGTTCATGAAAAGAAAAGACTTTATTAAAGCAGGCACATTTGCCGGACTTTCTGCTATGTTCTCCAATGCATTTGGCAGTGTATTCCGTGAAAAAACAGGATCTTTTTCCGATTCAAAATACCGTGGCGTGGAAGGTGTTTGG
>DASWXS010000413.1:0-4540 GCA_036405375.1 Bacteroidia bacterium | reverse complement strand
ACGGATACGACATTTCTAACCTTAACGGGTATGACTTTAATCTTGCCGAAGCTAAAAAATTATTGGCTGAAGCCGGATATCCTAACGGAAAAGGATTCCCTGCCGTAAAAGTAATCCTGAACAGCGGTGGTGCACGTAACTCAAACGTTGTTGTAGAAATTCAGAAACAATTAATGGAAAACCTGAACATCAATATTGATTTCGACGTAGTACCTTACTCTAAAAAACTGGAAGAAGCCCGTTCAGGTCGTGCAGATATCGTGCGTGATGCATGGATTGCGGATTTCCCAAGCCCTGAGTCATTCCTGAACTTGTTCTATGGTGCTAACGTACCTGCTGACCTTAATCAACCATCTTTCCCTAATACATCCCGCTTCCAGAATGCTGAATATGATAAATATTATGCAATGGGCCGTGATGCAAAATCGAAAGACAGCAGTATGGCTTATTTCTTAAAAGCAGAACAGATCCTGATGAATGAAGCTCCTTTAATGCCATTGTGGTATGAAGGAAACTACAGGCTAACACAATTTTATGTAAAAGATGCGTTTACTAATCCTATGCGTTACAGAAATTACGCGACAGTTTACATTAAAGAAGGCGTTAACTCTGAAGTGAAAACAGCTTCTGCTGATTCGGCTAAATAAAGCTGTTAGGATTTCTGTACATTAAACTGAAGGGCCGTGAATGTGCTGAAAAAATTTATCGTTTGTTTTCTTCTTGTTCATTCGGTTGTATCGTTTGCACAAATCGATAGTGTTGTTTATTCACGCGATTACGTTTTTAATGAAGGGATCTATATTACGTATAGTGATTTTCGCATGAACCGGCCGATCTCTAAAAATGTGATCGAATCGAAAGAAGACAAAGAACAGCTCGATTTTATAGGCAAAACAGTTGAGAACAGTGAATATATCTTTTTCAAATTCGGAGGACATATTCATAAAGTAAAAACAGATAGTATCTGGGGCTTTTCGCAAAACAATACCGTATTTATAAACTACGACAAAAAAATGTTCCGGATCCCGGTATTCGGAAACATATCACAGTTTGTTGCCTCGGTTGAAGTAATTAATAATTACTCAGGAACCAATTCGCCTTACTATTATAATTATGGTGTTACCGTAACCAACATGCCTACTAAAGGCAGAGAAGTGCACCAGTTTTTACTTGATTTTTATACCGGCGATATTTTAGATTACAACCTTTCCAACATTAGTGAATTACTCAAACGTGATGATGCTTTGTATAAATCATTTATGGCATTAAGCAAGGGTAAGCGAAAAAAACAAATGGGAATGTTTTTACGTAACTATAATAACGCTCACCCGGTTTCATTTCCGAAGTAATTGGATATTTCTGCCGCGGATTCACACAGATTCCACGGATAATTTTGTAAGTGAATCTTTGAAAGAAATAACCCTCCAGATATTCAGTAAAAACTTCCTATAATCAAAACAAAGAAATAAACCTCAAAAATTACAAGTAAAAATCTGCGCAATCCGCGTTAATCCGCGGCTGCTTTTTCTCTATATTTATGCAACTTCAATACTCTACAATATGATAATCGATCTTCGCAGTGACACAGTAACCAAGCCAACAAAAGGAATGCTGGAAGCCATGATGAATGCTGAAGTGGGCGACGATGTGTTTGCTGAAGACCCAACCGTAAAAAAGCTGGAAGAAAAATCAGCAGCTATGTTTGGAATGGAAGCCGCATTGTTTTGCCCGAGTGGCACCATGACCAACCAGATCGCTATAAAAGTACATACACAACCAGGTGAAGAGTTATTGTGTGATGTGAATTCGCATATCTATAATTATGAAGGCGGAGGAATTGCTCTTAACTCGGGAGTTCAGGCAAAATTGTTACAAGGCAACAGGGGCAAATTAACTGCAGAACAGATCGAACAAAATATAAACGGTGATTCCGATTGGTTAACGCGCACATCACTGGTAGAACTTGAAAATACCGTAAACAAAGCTGGTGGAAGCATTTACAAACTGAATGAAGTAGATCCAATCACAAAATTATGCCGGGAGAAAAAACTTGGTTTGCATCTTGATGGAGCACGATTGTTTAACGCCTTGGTTGAAACGAACGAATCAACCAAAGACTGGGGAGCGGCTTTCGACAGTATTTCGATTTGTCTTTCAAAAGGATTGGGAACTCCACTGGGATCCTTATTGTTGGGTAAAAAAGATTTTATAAAACAGGCGCGCCGTGTGCGCAAAGTTTTTGGCGGAGGGATGCGACAGGCTGGATTTATTGCTGCCTGCGGGTTATACGCACTTGATAATAATATTCAACGCTTAAAAGAAGATAACAACAAGGCCAAAGAACTTGGAAAAGTAATTTCGAATCTTGCTTTTGTAGAATCTGTTATGCCGGTAGAAAGTAACATCGTGATCTTTACGCTAAGCGACAAAATGCCATTGGCAGATTTTGAAAAGAAATTACTCGCGCATACTATCAAAACATCTGCATTTGGCAAACAAACATTGAGAATGGTAACACATCTTGATTATACCGATGAAATGCTGGAGAAGACAATAAATGTGCTGAAGAGCATTTAACCTGCTTTCTCTATTAATGCCACAGCATAAGCGTTCACACCATTCTCTGTGCCGACATAACCCAAACCCTCATTGGTTGTTGCTTTAATAGAAATATCATCAACAGATATTTTCATCAACGGCGCCAATACTGCTTGCATAGCCGGTATGTGCGGGTTAATTTTTGGTTTCTCCATTGCCAGTGTGGCATCAACATTACCTACCCGGTAATTCTTGCTTTCCAATAATGCCACCGTTTCTTTCAGTAAAATTTTGCTGTCGATGTTTTTATACTTCGCATCGGTATTCGAGAAGTGAAAACCAATATCGCGCATGTTAGCGGCACCTAGTAACGCATCGCAGATCGCATGAATCAATACATCGGCATCACTATGCCCAAGCGCACCTTTAGAATGCTCGATTTTAATCCCTCCCAACCACAGTTCACGCCCTTCCACTAATTGGTGTACATCAAAGCCAAAACCTACTTTTATTTTCATAAAACAAAGATAATTATTTTCGCGTCTAAATTTTTATTATTGATTATCAATCACTTAGATTTCATTTTTATACATAACTCTAAAATACATTAGATTCTTATGTATCTTTATCTTAGGTTATTCGTTATTTAGGGTATAACCATAATAAATAAGCCATGATACGCTATAAATTCATATCAACATTATTCCTTACTATATTTCTATTGTTACTTTCCGGAAAATCGACATCATGCAGCATGTACAAAGTTACTGCGGGAAATAAAACCAACGTTGGAAGTAATTATGACGCGTATTATCTGACTTCCCGGATCTGGTTTGAAACTGCAAAAAAAACCGGGGAATACGGATGTATTTTTAGCGGCGGAAGGTTGGAAAGTGCGTCCACAGGATTTTCTCCTCAATCAGGAATGAATGAATTTGGATTGTTCTTTTGTGGTGCAGCTACGCCTCCTGTAACTGTTTCATCAGACTCAAAAAAAATACAGATTCCCAGTCGTGCCATCTATCTGAAAGCAATACTTCAGCACTGCAAAACAATTGAAGACGTAAAAGAATATGTATCCAAACATGACAGGAGCGCTATCAATGCTGATATATTCCTATATGTTGACCCATCCGGCAAATACATCATCGTTGAACCCGACACCCTTATCGTCGGAACCGATGCTACCTGTGTGCTTTCTAACTTCTGCCGCTCAACTACTAAAGAAGAGGATGCCCTTAAGATGGGTAAATACAGAAAAGGCATTGAGTTTCTAAAACACCATGTAGATACAGGAATAGCGTTCTGCAGAAACCTTTCAGACACTATGAGTGTTTGCCGCCCGAAAATGGGCGATGGCACTTTACTTACAAGTATTGCAGATCTAAACAACAGGGAGATCTACTATTACTTCTATCACGACTTTAAGCATTCAGTAAAATTCAATTTGAAGAATGAATTAGCAAAAGGAGATCATGTATTTGAAGTCCCAAAGCTATTTCCTCTCAATAAGGAATATGAAGCACACAAAAGTTTTCAGACTCCGCAACACAATACATTTATCCGCACATTTATGTTTGCATGCGTTGGCATTTTCTTCATCTCCTCTATTTATTTCTTTATCAGCTTTTTCATAAAAATCCGTAAAACACAATTTGTTTACGCCAAATTGATAATGAGTTTTCTTTCTATTACATTATCCGCATATTCACTCATACTTATCAGAGATGAAACGATCTTTTACTTCCCGGCTCCATATAAGGATCCTGGTTCCGCATTACTCAGTTTAAGTGGCTACGTACCTTTTCTGATCTTACTTGTAATTATTCCCCTGCTTTTTATTGCAAAAAAAATTTACTCTCAGAAACTCTGGGGTGGCCTTTCAAGATGGGCATTCATTATTAACAACAGTATTTTTATCATATACCTTGGCTTATTTGCTTATTGGGGTTTATTCAACATTTTCAATTAACACAATTAATACGAACCACATGTATTCATC
>DASWXS010000412.1:0-1577 GCA_036405375.1 Bacteroidia bacterium | reverse complement strand
CCCTGCCGATACAATGGGGTATACCTACAACTGGTCGCCTGTTGTAGAAGGTCAGAATGACACCATGGCAATTGTGGTACAAAATCCAGGAACTTATAACCTTACAGTTACCGATAGCAACGGTTGTGTAAGCACTGCTTCTTTTGTGCTTGAACAGGTAACGCCTACCATTCAGTTCAATTATTTCCCGCTTATTTGCAGGGAAGATACTGCAGATATAAAAATTTCCGGATCATCAACCACACCGGTTTCCATTTCGTTCCCTAACCCGGCGAACATAATTACAACCAACCTTATTGATTCAATAAGAATTCATAAAAATGGTGTGTATCCTGTTTTAGTAACTGATCAGAATGGATGTACTGCTACTTCAAATATCTCCATCAATTATTATCCGAAGCCTCTTGCTAATTTTTATGATATCCCGGATTCTGTATCTGAACTGGGAATTCCTGTATATTTTGCCAATTCCAGTACAATTACCGGGGGTACAATTACCGGTTACGAGTGGAGTTTTGGTGATGGAACTTACGCAACCGGTGTAGGCCCGCAAATTCACGATTATGCGGTTCCAGGCGACTATTCAATACAATTGATTGTTACTTCAAACAAAGGTTGTAAAGATACTGTTGCTTCTAACCACCTTGTTGAGGTTCACTTACCACTGGTTAATATAATTACTCCAAATGAGGATGCTATAAATAACAGGCTGGAGTTTAGAAACCTGCAGTTCTTCTCGGAAAATAAGATCAGTATCTTTAACCGCTGGGGTAAAAAAATCTATGAAAAAGATAACTATGACAATAGCTGGAATGGTGATGGACATGAAGCAGGTACTTACTACTATATCTTAGAAGTAAAAGGTCATCGTCCTGAGAGTGTATTAACCAGCTTCTTCCAGATTATAAAGTAATTTAAATCGGCAACTAAATAATTATAAAACGCCCGGGTAGACTACTCAGGGCGTTTTTTATTGTGTATTTTTACCGAACATTATTTGTTTATGAGCAACCTATTATCAGTACAAAATATTGTAAAACGTTACGCCAAACATACCGCGCTTGATCACGTTTCAATAGAAGTTCCTGAAAAATCAATATTTGGTTTATTGGGCCCTAACGGTGCAGGTAAAACTTCGCTGATCCGTATTATTAACCAGATCACCGGTCCCGATGAAGGAAAGATCCTGATAGGAGGCCAGCCTTTGAAACCGGAACATACGGCTATGATCGGCTATTTACCGGAAGAACGCGGATTATATAGAAAGATGAAAGTAGGCGAGCAGTGTGTTTACCTTGCCCGTTTAAAAGGCCTGAAAAAGAAGGATGCAGAAACAAAGCTGAAAGCCTGGTTCGAGAAATTTGAAATGAGTGGCTGGTGGAACAAAAAAATTGAAGAGTTGAGTAAAGGTATGCAACAAAAAGTGCAGTTTATTGTAACAGTGCTGCACGAACCAAAGCTCCTGATCCTCGATGAGCCTTTTAGCGGGTTTGATCCTATAAATGCCAACCTCATCAAAAATGAGATCCTTGAATTGAGGAAAAATGGAGCAACGGTTATCTTTTCTACTCACAATA
>DASWXS010000411.1:0-1974 GCA_036405375.1 Bacteroidia bacterium | reverse complement strand
TATTACGAAGACTGGGCATTGAAAAAATATAAAAAGTACTTTAGTCAGTATTCAAGTGGTAAAGAAATAAAGATCATAACGAACAAGAATAATGAAGAGCGCTTGGTAGAATAAAAAATCGCCCTCATTCCTGTACATTCAATACGCTGTCTTCGATCACCAGCCTTCAATAAGGAGGTTCAGACTCGGAGTATTTTTGATACAAAAATGAGGGCGTGAGTATTTTATATAATTTATATTATAACCCGAACAAAACACCAACCTGTAAACCAACACTTCCATTCACTTCTTTATCAAATGAAGCGTCTCTCACTCTCAACAAACCCTGGTAGTAATTTGCATCCACGTTCAACCAAAAATCACGTGCCAGGCGATAATTGAAACCCAGAGAACCATTTGCCCCGAAATCAAATTTATTTGCCGGTGCATCCATAGTATTTTTTTCATCTACAAGAAATCCAAAACTCGGGCCTACAGTGATCTTAGGACGGAAATCATCTTCTACATCCCCGAAGAAATAAATACCTCTCAATGGAACACGCAGGTAATCTAATTCTATTTCGTTTGAAACCTTCTCTGTAGTACCTCTTGAAGTTATTTCTGAAGTTGTTTTACTTCCCTCCTTTGAAAAGCGTACATCACCCCCGATTCCCCAGTGTTCACCCGGAGAATAGATGGTTGCAAGACCTACTGTCCAGGTCGGATAAAATGCAGATTTATACGGATAAAGGAAAGAGTGATTAGCTCCAACTGTTGGTCCTATCGAAAATGCTTTACTTTCTGTTTGCGCCGTCATGCTTACCGATGCGAGTAAACTTAAGGCTATGATTAACTTTTTCATGATATTCAAATTTTAAACTACACTGGTAATGATAATTAAATGCCAGTAGTAAGGAGGTGGATTTTATGGTTTACCCGGTTTTATCGTGGATTGATGTGGAATATAGTCTACATCAAGCGATACAAAAGACTATCTGCTTTTTTGATCTATATCAAAAGCTATAAAAACGCATTCATTTACTTTTGGTTTCATAAACCAGGCAATATGAAAAAAGTTTTATTTCTGCTAAACATCATTGGTGTTCTTTCGTTGCACGCGCAAAAATATACTGCTTACAATGAAAACAATGATCCACCAGTCAACGCGTTAAAGTATACAATCTACTCGGCCGATTACAAAGCCGGCAAAAACAGGATTGAAGAATACATTAAGACTAAAGATTATACAGTGTTCAACCAGCATGAAACAAAAGACTCGCATCATTATGAGTTTTTGGTGACAGATAATGATGTAGCTCAAATCGACTCCTTTTGCAGCACTTTAGGTTATGTAAGCACTAAAAATCTGAATTCTTCTAACCATGAAGTTAAACTTGCTGAATGCCGGCTGGAACTTGAGCGACTTGAAAACAAAAAAGCAGAGTATGAAAAAATGCTCATAAAAATTGATTCGGTGAAATCGGAAAAGTATTATCAGCATTGGGAAAAGATCCGGGAAATTGAAACAGAAATTTACAATGCAAAGAAAAAGATCAACAAACTGGAATCAGTAAAAAACACGTATACTGTATCCATTGATATGAATGATGATCAGAGCAGTCCAACCAGCTCGAAAATAAACTATGTTCATATGCCTGGCGCCGAATATGTTTACCAGTTTACCGAAAATCCTAAAGCCGGAATTTCTTACGCGGCTTACAGAGGTGTATATTTAAAGTATCTCTTTACAAAAGGAAAAAGTTATTTCTCCCTGGGTGATCTTAAAGCTATAGATCCTGTAAAAACAGATTCAACTGCTATCAATGAGATCTTCACCTTTACATTTGGGCAGGATTGGTATAGCAGGCACCTTGGAAGAGGAAACAACAAATTTTGTAATTTATATATCGGCTACCAGTTAGGTTACTCTATAACCTACAGTGAAAGAGCTACGAAAGGAATTCCCTTTGCAAGCCCAAGTACGGGTATAGAATT
>DASWXS010000410.1:0-2608 GCA_036405375.1 Bacteroidia bacterium | reverse complement strand
CTTTCCAATCAATTCAAAAAAATCACCGGACTTTCTCCCACATTTTACAAGCAACTGAAAAGAAAAAGAACCGAAAATCTCGAAAATCTATAATTTTTGCAAGCGTCAGAAAGAGATGATCGAAAAAAAAGACAAGAAAATCCTGCAATCTGTGATTTATATAACATTTCTCTTTTTCCGTGTAATAAATACAATATCCTTTTATCCACCTTTGTAGTATAAATTTTTATTTACACTTAAATCAAAACACAATGGAAACTTCCAACAACGGATCGAGCTTTAAAATTACAGGAGACTGGGATAAACAAGCAAAACAATTAAAAGAAAAATTCTCTCATCTAACAGATGCTGATCTGAAATTTGAGACAGGAAAAGAGCAGGAATTACTCGGAAGAGTTGAGACCAGGCTCAATAAAAAACGTGATGAGGTAATTAATATCATCAGAAGCGTACAAACTGAAAAAATATCCTAACACCCCACGCCTAAACTAACAATACCTAAAGGACAGAACTAAAATTCTGTCCTTTTTTATGAGCAAAATTTCCCCATCAGCTCCATATCATTACCGACTTTCCAATTCAACACTTTTAACAAATGGCACACTTCACAAAATTCGAAAACATGTGATATATGTAACACCAGGGTGGAATTGTGTAACGCTTTCTTCCTGTTAATAACTCATCTTTGTAGTCCAGGCAACCAAATTGGTTAACTGTCGTAAATCAAGCATCAATCATGAAAGCAACACTCATTTACCTACCAGGCACCAAACGCAACTTTGGACCAACACTTTACAAACTTCCTAAGTCATCAGGTGAATTCAGTATCTCGAAATACCTGAGAATGTACATTCTCTCATTTATTTTAACAGGACTTGTGGTAACATGGGGTTTTCTTATGTGGGGTTATATTTTCAGATAAACTTATTCAGCAGATAATAGAAATCCTTAATATCAGATACAAAATGAAACCAAATACAAAGGTTGCAATATGGATGGATAATTCCATTGCATACATTCGGAAATTCGGTAACAACAACAACGAACTAACGATTAAGAATGAAGAGAGTGTTGGGGACCGTAAAGATGTTGATCGTTGTGGTGGAGATAAAGGTTCAATACATGCCCAATACTACACTGATCTGGGCGAAATAATAATGAAGTACAAAGAAGTAACACTGATCGGTCCAACAAATGACAAACAAAAATTACTGGATGTGCTAAGAGCGAATCACCTTTTTTCCCAAATCAAGATCATTCTAAAAAATTCATTTGGAATATCTCAAAAGGAACGTGATGATTATTATTTTACACATCCGGAAAGCAATTTACAATAATCAGCATTCACACCTATTCATTTGCCGAATTACACCAACTAATACCTAAAAGACGTACATAATTACAATATAAATCCCGACTACGAAATGGAAAACAAATACAAAGAAGGAGATGTGGTTTTTGCAAAAGCAAACCGCTCCGTGAAATTAGTGATCCGAAGATATGTAGATGAAATATACTACTGTAAGGTTCAAAATGCACCGGAACAAAAAGAACAAGTGTATTTTGAAAGAGAATTATCTTCTGGTGAAAGTACTAAAGAAGGGTCTTTTCCCGATAAATTATTCCTACCAAGATGAAAAAAGCATTTCAAAGGAATAATGTATTCAAATCAAGATTTTCCTCAAGCAGTAGACACTCTAAAAATGGAATACCGACTGCTCTTTTGACCAAAAGAATAATATTCTTTGTGGCATTAACAGTAATCCTTTCCATAATTTTTTGCAGTCATCTTTAGAATAGAGCGAACCCTGACATTTAGTAATCAGAGAGTTTTTAAGAATTATATTCGAACGTGCCGTAAGCGGATTTCACGGTAACTTGCTTTGTTCCCTCTTCCACTCTTCCAATAATCTTTGCTTCGATATTGAATGAATTTGCAATGGAGATAATATCCTGCGCAGCGCTTTCCGGAACATAGAATTCCATACGGTGTCCCATATTGAACACCTTATACATTTCTTTCCAATCTGTATTCGATTGCTCCTGAATCAGCTTAAATAAAGGCGGTAATTCAAACAAATTATCCTTGATCACATGCACATTATCAATGAAATGAAGCACCTTGGTTTGCCCACCGCCGCTACAATGTACAATACCATGAATAGATGAGCCTAATTTATCGATCACCTTTTTCACTACCGGCGCATAAGTACGTGTTGGAGAAAGAACCAGCTTACCTGCGTCAATTTGTTTAATCACATTTTTTGTTCCATCGAAATAATTAACTTCAACTTTATCTGTTAACTTTTTATTTCCAGAGTATACTACTTCTTTTGGAACTCCCGGATCGAAAGACTCAGGGTATTTTGTTGCCAGGTAATTTCCAAATACATCATGACGTGCAGAAGTTAAACCATTGCTTCCCATTCCGCCATTATATTCCGTTTCATAGCTTGCCTTACCAGATGAAGATAGACCAACGATAACATCGCCGGGCTGAATAGTATGATTTGAAATAACATCAGCACGTTTCATTCTGCATACAACAGTAGAGTCAACGATAATCGTACGAACCAGGTCGCCAACATCAGCAGTTTCTCCGCCAGTT
>DASWXS010000409.1:0-1782 GCA_036405375.1 Bacteroidia bacterium | reverse complement strand
TCTGCACCTTAATTCGAAGGTACAACAATATTGTCATCTTCAGGGCTTGGAATAAACGCATTTTCTGTCCCTGCATTATCCTGTTTGCGTCTTTTTTTCTTTTTTGGAGCACTATTGTTATTCTCCGGCGTAACGGTAACCTGTTCTTTAACCTTCGGTTGTTCGGGATTGATGATTCTGGCAGCAGATACCACAGGTTTTGTTTCTTCTTTCTTTTGAGGTGCGGGCCCTGATTTTATTGTTGATGCTGCAACACTTGGAGTTGAAACAGGAGGCGTTGCCGTTGATTTCAGGGGTTCCGCAGGTTTGGTTTCTTCCTTTGTAGCAGTTGATGTTTCGGGTTTTTCATTAGCTGGAAGTATTGCTGCCTCTGAAGTTTTATTGATTGAACTATCGGTTCCGTTTTGTGATTTAAGATTTGAAATGCTGAAATAAATTATGGTTGAAACAATTGCAATACTCACGGGAATAGCAAGCAACTTTGGCGAAAGTTTAACCGCCGGAGCTTTAGGACTCGAAAAGCGATTGGGATTATAAGATTCTACAAACGATTCCCAATAACTTTCCTGGAAAGTGTACTGCAGGCTTTTTAGTTTCTCTGAAACTTCATCCTTACTTAAATAATGAGTAGCTGTTGCGTTCATTTGTAACCTTTTTGAAGTTGTCTGATATTCTGATGTAAATGATACCCGGCTTTTTCCAGGCTGAATTTAGCAGTGTCTTCACTCACTTCCAGCAGCTCACTTGCCTTTTTAAAATCGAATCCATCAACCATGCACATATTGTATACTGCCCTGAAAGAGGGAGGTAGCTGCTGAATTGCGTAAACCAGCTCCGTTCCGTCTATCTGCGAGGCATCAAATTCATCCAGCGAATTAAAAAGATCAGCGTTGTTTTTGTTGTCGCTAACTCTTACTGTTGTGGTAATGTAATATTCGTTTTTCTTGCTTTTGAGAAAGCGGATGGTGCTTTCAATGAATTGTTCTTTTGACCATTGATCAAATGAAAGATCAGATTTACCGAATTCAGAAAGGTTGTTTAGAATGTGGCCGAAGCCATTGTTGAGTATTTCCTTTGCCTGTGTTTTGTCTTTAGCGTAGCGATTGCTTAGGCACATCATGGTGCTGAAATGATTTTCGAAAAGCAGGTGCTGAGCCTCTTTGTTGTTGCGGAGCGACTGAGATATTATTTCGGATTCCGTCATAGCAAAAGGGTTTGGTAACCAATTTTACGAAAGGATCCCCGATTATGTTGCGTTTTCAATAAAAGTTATTAAGGAAATACTGTTGAAAGAGCTTAACTGAACGATGAATGAATCTATAATAAAGACAGAAAGGCTCAGTTCCATTCGTAAAGCAGGAGCTGAGCCTCTCAATTACCTATTGCTCCAACTTATTCCTTCACGAACCTGAAGGTGGAAAAGCCACTTACCGTAGGCGTTTTCAGGAAGTACATACCACTTTCAAGGTATGAAATATCTATTTGAGTTTGTGTTTCAGTTAGGGTAATTGTTTTTAAGCATTGGCCATTAATGTTGTAGATTCTTGCCTCTGCGAATTTACCTGGTATTTCCAGCGATAAGGTAATTTGGTCCATTGCAGGGTTTGGATATAAACGCCCGGTTTGAGCTGGTTCCGGATTTGATAGCCCAACAGAATTGGTACAAGGATCGGGGTTATTATATATGGTGGTTATATCAGGGGAAATATCACCATTATAGATCACCAGGTTATCTATACTGCCGGAGTAGGGAAGATTGAATGATTCATTACTCCCGCCTAC
>DASWXS010000408.1:0-4135 GCA_036405375.1 Bacteroidia bacterium | reverse complement strand
TGATGGTAAAGACGGTGAAAGCGAACAAGGCAGTGTGACCCTGATGCGCTGATGCGCAAAAAATCCGTTTTTTCTTCTTAAATTCAATATGTCTTATGGAATTCTTCCATTTGTGCATCTAAGTTAAAACGGTCCAACATGAAAAAGCTATTTTCTACATTTTTAGGTATTATTTTGCTGGCTCCATACTTTGCAGCTGCGCATATTGAAACAAGGGAAAGTGTTCCTGCATATTCCATTACATCAACCTCGGCAGACAATACCTTACGTAAAGGTGAAACCAAGTTTGTTTTTACCTGTTTAGACCCCGTCAACAAACAGATCACGAAACCGGTAAAATACTCTTACAATGGAAAAGAAGCAACTGTTACACCTGATGTAACTGGTAAATTTGCTTTAAAAATTCCTGCTGGTAAATACAAGTTCCAGTTTTTTGTAAATGGCAACTATGAAGAAATTTATACGGATTCCATACCCGGTAAAAGCAAAACGAAAACAGATGTTCGTCTCAATTTCAGAGACGCATTGATACAGGTAATTGCTGACAAACCTGTAATATACCTGTACCCGACAAAGGAAACCAATGTAAGCGTAAAACTGGACCTGGAAGAGAAAATGCTTTTCACCTACCCTCAATACAACAACGGCTGGAATGTTACTGCAAATCCTGGTGGTAACTTAACGCAAAATGGTAAAACGTATTCTTATCTTTTCTGGGAAGGAAAAACAGAAATAAAAAAAGCAGACGTTAATTACAAAGAAGGTTTTGTTGTGAGCTCCGAGAGTTTGCTTGCATTCTTTGAAGAGAAACTTACAAAAATGGGATTATCTTCCAAAGAGCAGCAGGATTTCATTACCTATTGGGTTCCCCGTATGAGTAAAGTCAACAAACACTATATTCATTTTTTATTCAATAATGAGTTCGACAAATATGCACATCTTACTATTTCTCCAAAACCGGATAATACCTTCCGTGTGTTTATGATATGGGATCCGCTTGAAGAAGATAAAGAGATCATTGTAAAAGAACAGCAGCTCCAAAGCATTAACAGAACAGGATTTTCAGTTGTTGAATGGGGCGGCACTGAAGTCAATTATTTTACGGAGGAAATTAACTAATATTAAATTCAATTACCATGAAAACTATCACTCTTCAAGTACTGCTGGCTATCTGCCTTCCCTTTGCAGTGCTTTCTAAAAATCCGGAATCCCTTCCGGAATACAGTGTAGGAAAAACAGAAGCTATAAAAACACTTGCAAAAAATGAAAGCATCTTTAAACTTATTTTCTATTCAGGTGGAATACCTTTAAAAGGAAAGAAAATAAAAATGTCGCATAATGGAAAAGAACAAACCATTTCATGTGATAAGCAGGGCGCTTTTGCTCTAAAAGTAAAACCTGGTAAGTACACATTTCAATTCTATTATACTAAAAATCACTTTGAGATCATTACCGATTCTATTCATATCAAAGGCGGTTTTCAAACACCGGTGCATGTTTATTTTGCTTCCTCCATTGAACCGGTGATGGCTGAAAAGCCTGTAATATACATGTATGCCCCGGATACAACCGATGTAACATTAAAAATTTCAACCAAAGAAAAATTATCTTTCACTTATCCAGTCTACACTGATGGATGGAAAGTAAAAGCAACACCATCAGGAGATCTTGTAGCAGGCAAATCTGTATTTCCTTATTTATTCTGGGAAGGGAATATCCATTTGCAACCAAACGAAATAAACACTTCAGAAGGATATGTAATTTCAAAAGAAAACATGATTCCCTTCTTCGAAGAAAAACTAAGCGCTATGGGTTTAAGTCCAAAAGAACAGGCAGACTTTATTACATACTGGTGCCCGCGCATGAGCGCTAACGAAGCAGTTTATGTTCACTTTGTATTTAATACCGAAATGGATAAATATGCTGCGTTAAACATAGAGCCTAAGCCTGATAATCTTTTCAGGCTGTTTATGATTTGGGCGCCATTTAAAGACCAGGTGTTTTATGGCGAGCTCAAAGAACAAAAGATTCCTTCAGTAAAGCGTAATGGCTTCACCGTTGTTGAATGGGGCGGCACAGAAATTACTTCACCTGAAATTATGAAATAAAAAAAGCCCCGACATGGTCGGGGCTTTTGACAAATCACTTTTATTATTTTTACTGCTCAGTCATATTTCCACTTGTAGCAGCAGGATTCATTGCCTGATCAACACAATCGGTTAGATTAAAGACAACTTTTCTTTTTGTACCAACAAGACTTACCGTAACAGTTCCATCCATTCCAACAATTGTAGAAGTTGAGGTAGTTGAAACCACAGTACACTCCGATTGCACGGAAGGGATCCCAAACACTACAGTATATGTTCCTGCATTAGGAATTGCCAGGAAAGAAACTACTGAAGTATCGCCTGCAGCAGACCTTCCGATCACACTCCAGGAATTATTATAAGGTCCGCCCGTAACAGATGTGCAATTGTAAAGTGTACTGTTCATTTTAAACCAATTACCTACCGGAGGTGTAGTTGTGGAACCAGAGGTAGAAGACGTTGAAGAAGTAGTTGCTGTTGTTGAAGTAGTGCTCCCCGATGTTAATGAAGTAGAACCTGTTGTTGAAGTGCTTCCTACCGTTGTTGAAGTTGTAGCTCCCCCATTGGTAGCCGAACTTGTGTTATCCGGGTTATTTCCTGTTCCCTGCTGATCGGCAAAACCAACCGTAAGGCCATCCTGGTCATCTTTATTACACGCAATAAAAACAAGCGAGCTTAGCAGCACAAATGAAAATATAACAAACAGTTTCCTTTTCATAGGTATAATTTATTGAAACTCAAATATAAAGAATTATTTTCTAAAACCAAAAAGCCGCAGCTGAAGATCCCAGGGCGGCTTTTTGTATGAATTAGGTTTCGGTATTAATTCCCGGGGAAATTCGCTTTTCTTTTCTCCAAAAAGGCTTTTACGCCTTCTTTAAAGTCGCCTGTTCCAAACATTTTACCGAACTCTTCTATTTCTACTTCGTATCCATTCTCTTGCTTATTATAACCGGCATTGATTACTTTAATAGCAGTTCTGATAGCAACAGCTGATCGTTGAGATATTTTTGATGCTATTTCTTTGCATTTGTTCAACAACTCTTCCTGGGTGGTTACATGGTTCACCAATCCCCATTTGCATGCATCTTCTGCATTGATCATATCAGCGGTTACAATCATTTCGAATGCTTTCCCTTTGCCAACCAATTGGGCCAGGCGTTGCGTTCCACCATACCCGGGAATAACTCCCAAAGTAACTTCAGGCAAACCCATTTTTGCGTTATCACTAGCTAAACGCATATGACAAGCCATTGCAAGCTCTAATCCGCCACCCAATGCAAATCCATTGATTGCTGCGATTACCGGTTTCGAATAATTTTCAATGAAATTAAAAATCTTAAAGTGTCCGGTAGCGCTTAAATGGCGTCCTTGCGAAATATTAAAATCAGCAAACTCTGCTATATCCGCGCCAGCAACAAACGCTTTATTTCCGCTACCTGTAATGATAACAGCTTTAATCTCTTTTTCATTTTCAGCTTCCATCAATGCTTCGTGAAGCTCTTCTATCGTTTTATTATTTAACGCGTTCAATTTATCCGGACGATTAACGGTTATGATCAACACACCATTTTCTAATTCCGTTAAAACGTTCTCGTAGGTCATAGTCATGATTAAAAATTTTGGGTAAATATACTATCAATCCTTCATTCAGGACATCTGAGTTATCAACCGTTGTTAGTATATATTAAACGTCGGAAGGCCTTGTTTATTGCTCTTTTAGGACATTTAATAGTTGTTGGGACAAACTACAAATTATGCCCGTTGAACTACCGGTTTTAAGAGTTTATTTTTCCCAGTTATCTTCCTCTTTATTCAGCAATTTTTCTTTGGCCCGTTCACTTTGGATAAGATCATCTATTGCCTTACCATTTTCTGTTTTGTCGCGATCGAAGATGTTGGTTTCCTTTTTTATATAACAATTAAAAAAACGCTGCGAAAAGATCTCTTCAAACGACATGACTCCGGCTGCAACAGATTTACTTTTTACAGGGAAAGAGGCGAGAAGATCTTTAGCTTCATTAAAATATACCCAAAACAATTCCTCA
>DASWXS010000407.1:0-5978 GCA_036405375.1 Bacteroidia bacterium | reverse complement strand
TTTCCGTGCCCAGTTTTTCCAATTCTTCATAACTCGATACTACAATCACACTTGCATTTATTCCTGTTTTAGGAGTAGCAACAGATCCTCCCAAAGCGCAGACATTATAATTTACTTTTTGTTTTGTTTTCGAATTAACAGAAGAGCATGTTTCTTTTGCTCCTCTCACCCAGTGCGGAACCATACAAGGCTGTAAATACACAGTATCAGCACCTGCTTCGTACATAGCCTTTTTCGCCCACTCCACCGCTTTGGCGGCACCAGGCGATCCGCTTAAACGACTTTCAATTTTTGTAGTGAGGAACTCAAGGTTAGCATAGCACTTGCTTTCAGTAAGATAATAATCGAAGAATTTACGAAGCCGTATGCTATCTGCATTTTGAGCAAATGCACCAGAACAAAGTACAATAAAAAGAAGGAGAAATAGTTTATTCATTGCGCAGCTATTGAATGCGCTAAAATAACTACTTTATTTCAGAAGCCGAATTATTCCACCCAGCTCTTGTAATATTTACCGTCATCGATACCCAAAGCTTCCTGCGTAACCTGCAATGGTCGGAACGTATCCACCATCACAGCAAGTTCAGCAGTATCTTTTTGCCCAATGCTTCTTTCATAAGCTCCTGGTGCAGGACCATGAGGAATACCTTTTGGATGCAAAGTAATGTGGCCTTGTTCAATATTATTACGGCTCATGAAATCGCCATCCACGTAATACAACACTTCATCGCTATCAATATTACTGTGATTGTATGGAGCAGGAATTGATTTCGGATGATAATCGTATACGCGCGGGCAGAATGAACAAACAACAAAGCTATTTGTTTCAAAGGTTTGATGCACGGGAGGTGGCTGGTGCACGCGGCCTGTGATCGGTTCAAAATCATGGATAGAGAATGCCCACGGGAAATTGTATCCATCCCAGCCAACAACATCAAACGGATGTGTTGCATATACAATGTCATGCAGCATGTCTTCCTTTTTCACTTTGATCAGGAAGTCTCCTTTTTCGTCATACGTTTCCAGTTCCATTGGCAACTTAAAATCGCGCTCACAAAACGGAGAATGTTCCAGGTGCTGTCCGCTTGTGTTTTTATAACGTTTCGGAGTATAGATCGGGCTGAATGATTCGAGGAAGAATAAACGGTTATCTTCTGTTTCGAAATGAATCTGGTAGATCATCCCGCGTGGAATCACCAGGTAATCGCCATATTCGAAAGGAATGTTGCCCATAAATGTTTTTAAAACACCTTTTCCCCTATGAACAAATATCATCTCATCTGCATCTGCATTTTTATAAAAATAAGACGTCTGCGATTTTTTTGGTGCAGCCAATCCCATATACACATCCTTGTTTACCAGCATATATTTGCGGCTTTCCAAAAAATCATCAGTCGGATTTACCTTGAATCCTTCCAACAACATAGGCTTTATATTTTTAGCTACCGCAATATTTGGAGCCACACTTTCCGAACGCAGGATCTCTTTGATCTGTGTTGGTCGGTGTACCTGGTATAGCAGCGAAGAAAAGCCGTGAAAACCTTCAGTGCCGAACAACTGTTCGTAATATATCCCTCCGTTTGGTTTTTCAAACTGGGTGTGTCTTTTATGTGGGAACTTCCCTACTTTATGATAGATAGGCATGTATATTTAAGATTTTAGATATTTGATTTATGATTTTATATCGTGCTGGCTAAAATACAATTATTCCTTTAACCGGTTTTATTTCTGATTTTTAATAATCTCCGCTAAATTAGGTCTCAGCCTGCTTTTGTAAACCGAGAGGCATTCCGGGCCATTTTTAATTCTGCCTTTTCTTAGCGCACGTTGTTCCTCGATAGGAAGCGCAGCAATAGTAACACACTCAGGAGTGCAGCATCCGTTCATTTTCTGTTCACATTCCTCGCACTGAATAAATAACAAGTGACAATCATCATTCTTACAATTCACATGCCTGTCGCAGGGTTTTTCGCACTGGTGACATTTTGATAAAACATCATTAGTGATACGTTCGCCCACCCGTTCATCGAAAACAAAATTCACGCCTTTGAATTTACTTTCCAGGTTTTGCTCCTTTACTTCTTCAGCATATTTAATTATGCCTCCCTGGAGGTGATTAACATCTGTAAACCCTTTATGCTTAAAGTAAGCCGAAGCTTTTTCGCAGCGGATACCACCGGTGCAATACATCAGTATCTTTTTATCTTCCTTGCCTTTCAGGTGTTCAATAACCTGCGGCAGCTCTTCTCTGAATGTATCCGCATCCGGGCAAAAAGCGCCTTCAAATCTTCCTACCTCACTTTCGTAATGATTGCGCATATCAACCACTATAGTGTTCGGATCTTCTATTGCTGCATTGAATTCTTTCGCATTCAAATATTTTCCGGTATTCGAAGGATCAAAAGTTGGATCGTTAATTCCGTCGGCTACAATCCGGTCACGCACTTTAACAACCAGTTTATAAAACGATTTCCCATTTCCGTCAACAGCAATCTTAAACGGTATATTGTTGAATACTTCAAAAGCGTACAATTGTTTTACAAACTCATCCCAGTTATGTTCCGGAACATTCATCTGTGCATTAATTCCTTCTTCGGCCAGGTAAATACGTCCAAAACAATCCAGGCCAACCCACATTTTATAAAGGGCATCGCGGGTTTCCTGTGGATTAGTAAGTTTTACGTAACGGTAAAATGAAAGTGTGATCCGGTTGAACGTCTCTTCCTGTAGACGTTGCTTAAGTACGTCTTTATTGACGCGGTTAATTAATTGTGCCATGTTTTAAACAGGTATAATTGCAGGTTATACTATTTATTAAAACCGAATTTCCGATGATGGTATTTGTTGATTTATATGAATAAATTCAATAGTTCCAAAATCTTTTAAATCGATTTTTTTTCTACGTTTGCAAAGGTAGGCGATTATTGTGGAATTATATTTTTATGGATCAAAAAAACCATAAAAAATGATTAAAATCATAAACAGGAAAGACCCTTAAAAGTATGACGGATAAAGTTTTGGTAATTGGTGCTGGAGGCCAGATAGGAACTGAGCTTCTTGAAAAATTAAATGAGATCCACGGATCCTCAAATGTGGTAGCATCCGATCTTAACAACTCGCCAGCATTCAGCAACAACCCATACGAAAAACTGGATGTGCTGGATAAAGAAAACTTATATAATGTTATAAAAAAGCACCAGGTCAACCAGGTTTACCTGTTAGCAGCTCTGCTATCCGCTACAGCCGAAAAGAATCCGCTTTTTGGATGGAAGTTGAATATGGATGGCCTTTTTAACATCCTTGAGCTGGCAAAAGAAAAAGTAATTGATAAAGTATACTGGCCCAGCTCAATTGCAGCCTTTGGCCCTACCACTCCAAAAGAAAACACGCCCCAATATACAATTATGGAACCCAGCACTGTTTATGGCATCAGTAAACAGGCAGGCGAACGCTGGTGCGAATATTACTTCAATAAATATAATGTAGACGTAAGGAGCATTCGTTACCCGGGCCTAATTGGCTGGAAATCCGCTCCCGGAGGAGGAACAACTGATTATGCCGTACATATTTTTCATGAAGCGCTTAAACATAAAAAATATGAATGTTTTTTGAGCGAAAACACTGCGCTTCCTATGATGTACATGCCAGACGCTATAAAAGCAACAGTTGATATTATGCACGCTCCTGCCGAACAAATAAAAATCAGGAGCAGCTACAACCTGGCCGGAATAAGTTTCAGTCCAAAAGACATTGCCGCAGAAATAAAAAAACATATTCCTGATTTTTCCATTAGTTACAAAATCGACTTTCGCCAGGAAATTGCCGACAGCTGGCCAAAAAGTATCGACGACAAGGAAGCTGGCCTGCACTGGGGCTGGAAGGCAGCATACGACCTTTCTCAAATGACAAGCGATATGTTACTGAATTTGAGCAAGATAAAATGATTTCATCCGCGAAACATTCCAGCAGTCTTACCGTATAACGTTGTAATTGGCTACTCTTGTCCTGAAAATTTGGAAGTTTAGCTAAAATGTTGCAACTTTAGAGAACGTTTCATATAATTTAGCTTAAAAAATTGGCGATGAAGAATATTTACTTAGTAATGGTGTTTGTGGTAGCTAGATTCGGGTATGCGCAGTCCCAGTCCTTCGAGTTGGATCCAATCAACAAGAAAGACACAATTAACCTAATTGATTACACTGGTAAGAAACAAGGCAAATGGATCATATTTGGAAAAACCAAGCCAAATACCTGTTATGCCTCAAATCCTAATTCAAAAGTAGAAGAAGGAAAATACGTTGATAATAAAAAAGCCGGCATCTGGAAAGAATTCTTCTGTAACGGCAACATGAAAAACAAGATCACTTACGCTAATGGCCGGCCCGATGGTTATGCTATCATGTATAACGAAAATGGGAAGATCTCTGAAGAAGGTATGTGGAAGATCAACAAATGGGTTGGTGACTACAAACTATACTACGAAAACGGGCAGGTTCAGCAAGAGTTTAAATTCAACGCTACCGGAAAACGTGAAGGTCCGCAAAAATATTTCTACGAAAACGGGCAGGTAATGATTGAAGGGAACTGGGCTGCTGGTAAAGAAGCCGGGGTAGTTAAAGAATACCACGAAAACGGAGACATCAAAGCTGAGAAAAAATACGACAATGGATCAGTTGACGTAGCTTCCATTAAAACATTCGAACCTAAAAAAGCAATTGTTAAAGTTGAAAAACCTGACAATTCAAAACAAGTATTGGTTGCCAAGGAAGAAACTACTTTAGATACCAAAACAACTCCAAAAGCAGGTGCACCAATGGTGCTTAACGGATACCACGTTCTTTACAATAAGAACAAGCAAAAATCAAAAGACGGTAATTTCAAAGAAAACCGCCTGATGGAGGGTAAAAACTATATTTACGACACAAACGGAATCTTAAAGCGTATCGAGATCTATAAAAACGGGGCATACGTTGGTGATGCACAAATAGAAGAATAATCAATTCATTTAACGAATATTTTCAACCGCCTTCCCTTCCAGGAAGGCGGTTTTGTTTTCTAATCTCCTTAAAATTGCGTTTCTTTGATGGTCTGAAAAACGTATGGAAAATCAACTATTTATTTACAACACCCTAAGCAGGAAGAAAGAATTATTCAAACCTATAAACGCGCCTTTGGTTGGCATGTATGTTTGTGGGCCCACCTTATACAGCGATGTGCATATCGGTAATTGCCGCACTTTTACTTCATTCGATATCATGTATCGCTACCTCTTACATTTAGGATACAAAGTGCGCTACGTTCGCAATATAACGGATGTAGGACATCTTGAAGATGAAGTGGCAGGTGTTGGTGAAGACCGTATCGGGAAACAGGCCAGGCTGAAGCAACTGGAGCCAATGGAAATTGTGCAGCGTTATTCATTTGGATTCAGGGAAGTAATGTCCTTACTTAACCTGCTTCCTCCAAGTATAGAGCCTACAGCTTCCGGGCATATACCTGAACAGATTGAAATGACCCAGAAAATAATTGAGCAGGGTTATGCCTATGAGAAAGATGGCAACGTGTATTTCGATGTAGAGAAATATGCCAAATCACATAACTATGGAATTCTTTCCGGTAGAAACCTGGATGATCAATTAGATAACACGCGTGAACTGGATGGGCAGGATGAGAAAAAAGGCCGTTTGGATTTTGCACTCTGGAAAAAAGCAAAACCAGAACACATTATGCGCTGGAACTCTCCATGGGGCGTGGGATTCCCAGGGTGGCATATAGAGTGCTCTGCTATGAGCCAGAAATACCTTGGAGAAACGTTTGATATTCACGGAGGAGGAATGGATCTTATTCCAACGCATCATACCAATGAAGTTGCTCAAAGCGTAGGATGTTGTGGCAGTGCACCGGTTAATTACTGGGTGCATACCAATATGCTTACCCTGAACGGGCAAAAAATGTCACGTTCTTTAGGTAATGTTTTT
>DASWXS010000406.1:0-10623 GCA_036405375.1 Bacteroidia bacterium | reverse complement strand
GGTTCTCTATATCATGGCCTCGTATACTTCCACAAGGCACGGGCACTGTAAATCAAAAAGGGATTGATTATTACAAGAGCATTATTGACACTTGCATGGAACACGAAATTGAACCCTGGGTAACACTTTATCACTGGGACTTACCACTTTCGCTTCAGCAAAAAGGCGGCTGGACCAATCGCGAAATATTGAAATGGTTTGAAGAATATGTTGCTGTGTGTGTAAACGCGTTCAAAGACAAAGTATCCAATTGGATGGTGCTGAATGAACCCATGGTGTTTGCCGGTGCAGGCTATTTCCTGGGCGTTCATGCCCCGGGAAAAAAAGGAATTGCAAGTTTTCTGTCAGCCATGCATCATGCGGTATTATGTCAATCGATAGGATTAAGAACAATAAAAAAACTGCAGGATAATTCATTTGTCGGAACTACTTTTTCCTGTTCCTACATCACTCCAAAAACAGATACGGACCGGGACAAACAAGCCGCAAAACGGGTGGATGCACTTCTCAATCGTAGTTTTATTGAGCCTTCACTGGGACTTGGATATCCAATGGAAACGCTTCCTTTTTTGAAAAAGCTGGATAAATATATATTGCCTGGCGATGAAGAATTAATGAAAGCTGAATTTGATTTTATTGGTATACAAAACTACACCCGAGAGGTAGCAGGCTATAATTTTTTTATTCCATTCCTGAAAGCGAAGCTGATCCCTGCTGATAAGCGGAAAGTATACCATACGCAAATGGACTGGGAAGTATACCCGGAAGCGATGTATGAAATGATAAAAAAATTCAGCAAGTATAAAAACGTAAAAAAAGTGATCGTTACTGAAAATGGAGCGGCATTTCCAGACGAGCTCATTGATGGAGAAGTAGATGACAAACAAAGAGAAAATTTCCTGCGTTCGTATATCGAACAGGTATTAAGAGCCAAAGAAGAAAACACCAAGATCGAAGGTTATTTTGTTTGGTCGCTCACCGATAATTTTGAATGGGCAGAAGGATACAGGCAACGTTTCGGGTTAATCCATATTGATTTTGAAACCCAAAAGCGAACTATCAAACGTTCCGGAAAATGGTACGGCCAGTTTCTGTCAGGAAAAAGCGTTTAGCTTATTGCTTCAATAAAATGAATAGTGAAAACAGTCATTTTATTTAACCACATAGACACAATTCCTATGTGTTAAAATATCCCGGCAACATTCTGAAACCATACAGTGTTAGACATCATACGAAAAAGAAACCCATTCACAATCGTATTTTATACAATATTTAAACCCTCTTTCCATTCTATCGATCAATCTTACCAGTTCAACATCCCCCTGGTCGGCCTTTGATTTTGCAATAACAAGCTCTGCAAGCATTTCCTTTATTTCGTTTTTATCAAAATAATTGGAACAGATATCCTCTTCTTCATAAGGAGTATCAAACAGTTTTCTATAGGTTACAACACGCTCAAAATTCAATCCCGATTCGTTTTGTTTCAGCAATTCGTTTAATCGCTCTATCGTTCCATTGTATTTAAGTGTCCCTTCATTTTCAGAAAGGCACTTGCCAATGTTTCCACAAATACAAAGCAAGGCATACCCGTAATCATTCCATTCCCCTTCCATTCCGCTGCCATCATTCCCCTTGATGAGCCCAAATAATTTTGGAGCCAGCACTATCCTTTCATTTTCCGGGACATAGTTAAAGATTACATCTTTAAGCTCTTTTTTAAAACTATACTTCTCATCATACTTTTCAAATATTCTCGATTGCAGTATTTGCTGATGCAATGTTTTATTTTTTGATCCAAAAACAGATTTTACCTTTTCCATATCAATAGCAAAAGGCATTACTATAGTTCCCATGATTGAAAGATTTTTTAATATCTGGACAAACATCATTTTCGGATCTGACGAAATCATTTCCACAGTGTTAAGAATTTATGAATTAACACAGATGTGAATATGTATAGTCAGTATTGACTACATGTTAATTCAACTTAAACAAGATTGACAGATAATACTACATGGTGTGGAATTATTTAAGCATTATGTAATACCGCTTTAAGGGTATTTACATCTCAGCAGTCTATGTTTGCCAAATGAAAATAAAATTACTTATCACTTCGCTTCTTATAATTAATTTCGCTTTCGGCCAACTCACTCCAATTGTTACTTCCGGAAGTTTATGGAAATACCTCGATAATGGTAGCAACCAGGGAACTGCCTGGGCTCAGCCTGGTTTTAATGACGCGTCCTGGACAACAGGAAATGCCCAGTTGGGTTATGGCGATGGCGATGAAGCCACTGTAGTTTCATACGGCCCAAGCTCTTCCAATAAATACAGGACAACCTATTTCCGTAAAACAATAAACATTTCCAATCCACAACAATTTTATTCGCTCGAGTTACAGGCAGTACGCGACGACGGTATTATAGTATACATCAATGGAACGGAAGTATGGCGCGATAATATGCCTGCGGGCCCTGTCACTTATACAACCCAGGCAAGCTCTACCATCTCTTTAGGCGGAGAAAGTGCATGGCTTCAAACATTGATTACCGCTGGATCACTTGTAACAGGTAACAATACTATAGCTGTAGAAATCCACCAGGATGCAGGAAACAGTTCCGATATCAGTTTTGATTTCAAACTTGCAGGCAATACTTCACCCATCAGTACTACCGTTGACAGAGGTCCGTATTTAAACATAGCTACTTCTAACAGTGTAGTAATAAAATGGAGAACACTCCAGGCTTGCGATTCGAAGGTTACTTATGGAACTTCTGTTTTCAATCTAAGTCAAAGTACTACAAACTCAGATTTTGTAACAGACCATGAAGTGAAACTTACCAATTTACAGCCATCTACAATTTACTATTACACTATTGGCAATTCAGGTGTCGCATCTACCTTGCCTTCTGCGCAGATCTATTTTAAAACTGCACCTGTACAGGGAGCTCCAGGAAATTATAAATTCTGGGTCGTGGGTGATGCCGGCTCCGGAACAAACGATCAGCGTAATGCAAAGGCAGGGTTTCTTCAGTATACCGATAGCTGTTTAATTGACGGATGGATGTGGCTTGGAGACAATGCTTATGATGGTGGCAAACAAGATGAATACCAAAGCAATGTATTTTCGAATAACACCTACGAAAATGAACTGAAACGAATTGTTGTATGGCCTGCACCGGGAAACCATGACTACAACAATCACATTCCCTTTTCCCCGACTCCTGCATATTTCGACATTTTTACTTTGCCTGCAAATGCAGAGGCTGGCGGACTGGCTTCTGGAACAGAGAAATACTATTCGTACAATTACGGTAATATCCATTTTATTGTACTCGATTCGTACGATGAAGGCAGAAGTTCATCGGATCCTATGGCTACCTGGCTCAGTAATGATCTTACTGCAAACAACCAGCCCTGGGTAATTGCATATTGGCATCATCCTCCTTACACCAAAGGCAGTCACAACTCCGACAACAGTAATTTTCTTGACGGTGAGCTTCCGGAGATCAGGCAGAATATCATTCCTATTCTTGAAAATGCTGGTGTTGACCTGATCCTGAACGGACATAGTCATTGCTATGAAAGATCATTTCTTATCGACGGCCATTATGGAAATTCGGGTTCACTGAATGCTTCCATGATAAAAGACAATACAGGCGGAAATTTCCCGGCTGCATGTCCTTACCAAAAACATACAGAAATAAGCAGCTCTCACAAAGGAACTGTTTATGCAGTATGCGGAACATCAGGAAAAATGAGCGGAACATCAAGCGGCTGGCCTCATCCGGCCATGTATAGCTACTCGAACACAACACTCGGAAGTATGTTGCTCGAAATAAATAACAACCGACTGGATGCAAAATTTGTTAGTTCAAGCGGAGGAATCTACGACCAGTTCACCATTGTAAAAAATGCAGGAAAGAAAGTTACCATCACTACATGTCCCGGTGAAAGCTCTGTTCTTAAACCATCATGGCCTGCAACGGTTGAATGGTTCCCTGCAGGGGTTACCCAGGATTCTTTAACAGTAAATCCAATGGTTGCCACTACGTATTATGCCTATGATCCCCTGAGCTGTATAAAAGACACATTCGAAATTCAAATGTTGCCTGCAAGCAACTGTTCGCCGGTTGGAATAACCAATGAGTACAATCAAAATAATTCCGTGGTTGTATATCCGAATGTTTTGAATGGAGCACAAGCAGAGCTAACTATTAAACACCTGCCGGGGATATATATCAGCGCGCTGAACTTGCACGATCTCAAAGGCAATAAAATAACACTAAAAAAAGCAGAATATACAAAGGAAACAGAAATGCATGTTTCACTTCCTTCAGTGGAAAGTGGAATGTATTTATTAGAGATTACTACAAACAACACAACTATCTTAAAACGAATAGTAATTACTGAATAATATGAAAAAAAATTTAGCTCTACTCTTTTTTTGTGTTGCATCTTATTTTGTTTCCGGGCAGTGTAATGTAACCAACATTACCGGGGACTATGTGGTAAGCTCAAGCATCATTTTATCTGGAACATATAATATCACTGGTAAATTTGTGATCCCCGCAGGCGTAACCGTTTTTGTTGGGAAGCACAGCAGCAATTCGTGCGGAAAACTGGAGATCAATGCTTCAGACATTATTATCAACGGAACCATTAACGCAGACGATGCCGGCTACAAAGGAGGTAATGGCGGAAATGGTGGTGTTGATGTTACAAGTATAACAGGTGATATTCTCTCTTTAACTGATTGCAGTAATAAAGACAATACCGGCCAGGTTACTGTTGAAGGTGGTAATAGTGGATTACCGGGAAACGGCCCTGGAGCAGGGCTGGCAGGACAAGACGGTTCAAATGGTTCTGGTCCAAAACAACAATGTTTAAATAACGACGATGAAGCCGGGATGATTGGCTCAGGAGGTGGTTCGGGAGGCGGAGCAGGTGGGAGCTATGGTGGCCAGGGAGGAAATGGAAGCACCGGAGGAAACGGAACAAATTTTTATACTTCAAGTGGTGTAAATGTTTCAACAGCGTATAGTGTTGCTGCAGGTAACGGTGGTAATGGTGGAAATGCTGCTGCAGTTTATGGAACTGCGACTTCCAATGATATAGAACTGGGATCAGGTGGCGCAGGAGCAGGTGGTGGCGCACGTTCTTTTGCTGCAGGTACCAATGGAGGAAAAGGTGGAAATGGCGGAGGAATGGTAAAACTGGTAGCACAGGATACACTTATTGTTACCGGAATCCTAAGTGCAAACGGATCTAACGGATTAAACGGAGGTACCGGGGGCAATGGCGGACAAACTGCTAAATGTTGCAGCGATGGATGCGATGATTGTGGTGAAGCCAATCTTTCGTGTGGTGCAGGTGGAGGAAGTGGAGCCGGTGGCGGTTCAGGAGGAGGTATATTATTGGAGTGTTTCAACTATTCATTTATAACAGGAACTCTCCACTCCAAAGGTGGTAACGGAGGAGCCGGCGGAACAAAAGGATTAGGCATTAGCTGTAATTACAGTGCTACATTCTGCGGTACACAATCTCTAAGCAGTGGCGATGGATCTGATGGAAACAGCGGTGGCGGTGCTGGTGGTGGCAGGATAAAAATATTTGCAGGAAGCTGTTCTATGAATACAATAAATCCTGTAACAACCGTAACTGGTGGAGCAGGTTCCTCTGCAGGCGCAGCCGGAACTTATAACGTTATCTGTAATGTTACATCACTTGCAGAAAACACCGATTACCATAAACTCATCGTTTATCCTAATCCTGCAAAAGGTAATGTGTTCGTTAAGTTTAAATTTCCACAACACCTGCAGGACGAAAACGCTGTATTCCAGGTTTACGACATCAATGCAAAACTAGTATTATCAACCACCTGTTCGTTAAACCAGGATGATGAACAGGAGATTAATCTTGAAAATTTTAACACTGGTATTTATTTTATTCGACTTATTGCTAACGATATAACTGTTGTAGAAAAAATTATTAAAGAATAGAAAATTAAATGAAAACAAAACTATTTATTCTCTTCACCCTTATTTCTTTAATTGGAAAAGCACAGCTTGAACAGGTTCAGCATAGTGTTATGCTGCAAAATTGCCTGAAACCTTTTTATCATGGTGTAGCTTCCGGCGATCCCTTACCTGGCGGAGTTATTATCTGGACACGTGTTACACCGGATTCGCTTGAAATAGGAAACATGATGGTTGTGAACTGGAAAGTGGCTACAGATACCGGCATGACCAATGTTGTACAAAGCGGTACTGTGCTTACTGATTCAACATTCGATTTTACAGTGAAAGTTGATGTTACAGGATTAAACCCAAATACATTTTATTATTATGAATTCCAGAGTGGGAATTTTTATTCACCGCGTGGCAGAACCAAAACTACGCCAACAGGAGCTAATGTTGATAGTATCCGATTTGCACTTACTTCCTGTGCCAATTTTGAAGCGGGATACTTCAACGTATATGCAAGCCTGCTACAACGTGAAGATTTCGATGCTGTTATTGCCTTAGGCGATTATATTTATGAATACAATACCGGTGGGTACTCCCCTAACCCCAACGTGAACAGGCAATGGGCGCCGGGAAATGAAATTATAACGCTGGGAGATTATCGCATGCGCTATTCAACTTATCACCTGGATGAAGACCTTCAGCGACTGCATCAGCAGTTTCCCTTTATCATTGTATATGATGATCACGAGTTTGCTAACGACGCATGGATGAACGGAGCAGAAAATCACACACCTGCCTCGGAAGGCTTATGGAGTTCACGAAAAGAAATGGCTAAACAGGCATTTTTTGAATGGCTGCCTATTCGCCAGACAAGCTCTACCAATCCTTACCAGATTTACAGAAGCATTAAATACGGTGACCTTGTTGATTTATTGATGCTTGATACGCGTGTTGAAGGAAGGGATGAGCAGGACGGAACAAGTGGGGCAACAGTTACAGCAAGTACTCGCAAACTTTTGGGCACAACCCAATACAACTGGCTAACCAACAAGCTCAGCACAACCACTGCACGTTGGAAAGTACTGGGGCAACAGGTAATGATGGCTCCACTGAAAGTATTTGGTATAGCAGTAAATGGTGACCAATGGGATGGATACCCGGCAGAAAGAACAAGGGTATATGACCACATATTGAATAATAATATTTCCAATATGGTAGTGATCACAGGCGATATACATTCATCCTGGGCAAATGACCTGCCTACTTCATCTTATAATAGCTCAACAGGCGGAGGGTCGGCTGGTGTAGAATTTGTAACACCAAGTGTTACATCGCCCGGAATTTCACTTCCATTAGGCGCATCCGCTATCCAGGCTTCCAACAGTCACATTAAGTATTGCGACCTGAGCAGCCATGGTTTTGTAATCATGGATATCAATAAAAACAGAACGCAAGCCGACTGGTATAATATATCCACAATCGATAATCAAAGTACTTCATTTAGTTACGCTAAATCATTTTATGTAAACAACCAGCAGCGTTTCCTGAATTCAACACTTTCGGCTGCCATAGCTCGGCCTTCTATTTATTACACAATGGCGCCTCTTTGTCCTCGTACCATGCCAAGCGTATCTATCAGCAACGAATTAAACCCGGTAGTATTAGCTGCTTTCCCGAATCCTGCTAATGATTATATAAGTATCCAGTTATACCAGGCTATAAAAGGGAATCTGAAGTTTGAAATTATTGACCTGGAAGGGAAAGTCGTTTCAACTCAAAATCAATCTGAAACAGAAAATGGAGTAGCCAAATACTATATAGACACAAAGGAATTGAACACCGGAATTTATCTATTGAAAATAAACACAGCTGGTTATACCAAAACAATAAAGTTTGCTAAAAATTAGAAATACTGTACTTGAGCTGGTTGTAATAGCTATAATTACACTAAGTCTTTTTCCTTCATTTTCTGGAGCCGATAAATCATCTGTAAACGATTCTGTAAATAACTACGTACAGTCGAATGTATCAGGCATGTTAGATCAGCTGGACAGCATTGAACATGAGTTTTCTTCTAAAAAAACGGACAGCGCAAAAGTTATCGGATATTATAAGGAAGCACGCAGATTATTCAAAAAAACGGAGTTTTATATTGAATATCAATTTCCTTTCTATTCCAAATATTTTATTAACGGCGCGCTCGTAAATAAAGCTGAGTTTGAATACGGCTATAAAACTTTTACACCGCATGGTTTCCAGGTATTGGAAACATTATTTTATGATGGACAACAGGATAGATCATACGATCTTACTTATGAATTAAGTCTGCTCAAACAATCATTACAGTATGTAAAGAAAAACAGTAAGAGTAAAATTTTCACCGGCGCTCACCTTATTGATATGTACCGTTTCGAACTGGTGCGTATTGCCTCCTTATATCTCAGCGGGTACGATAGTCCGTCTGCACAGGAAAATGTATCCGAAACTATACAAATATTGAATGGAATGAAAGAAGTGCTTGTGGTGAATTTCCAGGAGAAAGCTATAAGCTCTATCAAGTTACTCAACGGATCTATTTCATACCTGGATGCACATCGTAACTATGATTCATTCGATCGTTTGTATTTTTATGTGAATCATATCAAACCATTGTATGAAGATCTTTATAACTTATACCCGAACGAAGCTGTTTCCGAAAAAATGAGTTTTGCCATCAATATCAGGGCAAAGGAATTTTATGGAAATAACTGGATCAACAAGCAGTATTTTTCAATTGTATTAAAAGATTCTTCGCTTCATGCAAAACAAGCCGAATTGGGTAAATTATTATTTTTTGACCCTATACTTTCGGGCAATAACCAGCGGGCCTGTGCTTCATGCCATAGCGCTCAGCATGCCTTTGGAAGTAACATTGATTTCAATGCCGATTTCGGTAAAAACGAAAAACTCAAACGGAACACTCCTCCCCTGGTAAATGCTTTTTTGCAGAAAAGTTTTTTCCACGATGGGAGAAGCCTTCAGCTGGAAGACCAGGCCAGCAATGTACTGGAGAATCACAAAGAAATGTTTGGTGCCCCGGATGTGATAACCAACAGGTTAAAACAAAGCCCCGGATACAAGAGTTATTTCAACGAAGCATTTAAAAATACTGAAGACACAAATATCACTTATTACGCTATATTAAAATCATTAAGCGAATTTGAACGAACGCTCCTAAGCCTGAATTCACGCTTCGACAAATACCTGAGGGGCGATAAAACTCAATTGACAAAAAATGAAATTCAAGGATACAATCTTTTTGCAGGAAAAGCGCTATGCGGTAGCTGTCATTTTTTTCCATTGTTCAACGGTATGGTTCCCCCTTTTTACAGTGATAATGAATTTGAAGTGATTGGGGTGCCTGCATCAAAAAACGGTAAAACATGCGATCCGGATAGTGGAAGATATCATATTACAAAAAATCTGATTCACCTGTTTTCGTTTAAAACTCCCGGGGTTCGAAACAGCCAGGTAACTGCACCCTACATGCACAATGGTGTATTTACTACCCTTGATGAAGTTCTTGATTTTTATAACAAAGGTGGCGGGGCAGGACTTGGAATGAACATAGCTAATCAAACCCTTCCTTTCGATTCCTTACAGCTTTCAAACAAAGAGCTGGGATATATTAAAGCATTCTTACTATCGCTATCTGACAATGGAGCAACAGTAAAAGCTCCGGTCTCACTTCCAAAAGTGAACCTCAAAGGTTTTGAAACAAGAAAAGTTGGAGGCAATTATTAAGTCCCTATTATTAAATCAGCATTAATTTAGACAAAAACTGAAACCTTTCTGCTAACATGCATTTGTTGCAGGACAAAACCGGTAAACAGGCCGTTTTACCTGGTTCTAAAAGTAATTCCATCCATTTACAATTTCACATTAACATAATGCTTCAATAAATCATTGAATAGGCTTAGCAGGTAATTTTGTACCCGATGAATGATTGAATACCCTATAGAATTTACTATTCTAAACCAATCTGTTATTTAAATAGAAAATTTATGAGTGAAGCAGCAAATCAACTTCAGTATGAATACGACAAACTTTATAAGACCAATAAAGAGTTAGTAGATAGTATTTATTACGCGGAGTCGGTTCAACAGGGGGTATTACCAAACGACCGGCATTTTAAACGAATATTTGATCAGCACTTTGTGTTGTATAAACCACAGGGAATTGTTGGAGGCGACCTGTATTGGATCGGCCAAAAAGGGAAAGTAAAATACTTCGCGGTTGGCGATTGCACGGGCCACGGCATCAGCGGAGCCATGCTGTCGGTACTGGCACTGAGCTTTTTGAATTATATTGTTTTGGGTAAGGATTTTGAAAGTGCAGGACAGATTTTACAGGAACTTGATAAAAAATGGATAGAAACATTTCACCAGGGTGCTGAAGGTTATAATAACGATTGGCTGGAAATAGGTATTTGTTCGTTTAATGAAGAAACACATGAACTGCAATACGCGGGCGCATTTAGCAAACTGATCTGTATCAACAACCAATCGGAAATGATAGAAATACCCGGCAACAAATTTCCTATTGGCGGATGGCAGCTGGAAGAAAACAGGCAATATACAACACATGTAATGCAGATTGAAAAAGGAAGCATGCT
>DASWXS010000405.1:0-2335 GCA_036405375.1 Bacteroidia bacterium | reverse complement strand
GCTAATTATTTGATTCCTGGTTTTTGTAAGGCTCGCTGGGTGCATGCTCGCTACCCAAAAATCTGAGGAATGCAAATAAAGCAGATACTCGCTTAAACAATACTATGCCGCCTGCTCCATACAAAAATTACTGCAAGATTGATGTATAAGTTGGACTCAATAACGATTGGAAGACAAGATTTTAAATAAGTAAACAACTTTAATTTACTACCCAGTGCGTAAGCCCAGATGCTGCGCGATGCCAGATAGCAGTGAACGCCATTTTTTCAGAAGCTCTTGGCGTGAGCTTTAGTCGAGCGGCTAGAGATTCAAAAAAATGGTGAGAGGAGCGTTAGCAATCGCAGCATCTTGATTTCTTTTTGTTACTTTTTCTGGATCAAGCAAGAAAAAGTAAAGAAAGATCAATTGCATAAATTAAACGAACATCTACTTCTTTACAAACCTTCTATCGGTAAGAGAAATCAGAAAAGCTTCCAGGTCTGCTTTTTCCTGTGGTGTTAAGCCAAGTGGTTTGCTTAAAAGCGTATCCCTGTTGATCGAGTTGGGAACTACTTTACCAGGTTCGTTATAATAATCAATTACCTCTTTCAGTGTGCTGAACATTCCATTGTGCATGTAAGGTGCAGTTACCAGAGCATTACGTAAGCCCGGAGTTTTGAATTTTCCAAGATCGGTAGTCTTTTTTGTAACAACATATCTGCCCGAGTCATTTAGTTCTTTTCCATTGAACAAACCAATGTTCCTGAATTGGTCGCCTGTAAAATCAGGTCCGAAATGACAATCAAAGCACTTACCTTTTTGGTTGAAGATCAGCCTGCCCCTTTTCGCCGATTCGGAAAACTGTGTTGTATCGTATTTGCTTTGGTAATCGTCAAAAGGTGTGTCCGCTGTCTCCAGCGATCGTTCATAATCGGAAAGTGCTTTGGTGAGATTTTCTATAGTAGGTAATTGACCGAACTGTTTCTGAAAAAACGTTTTGTATTGCTGATGTCTCTTTAATCGTTCAATGATAGTGCTTAGAGGCATATTCATTTCAACCGGATTTTGCATTGGGCCTTTAGCCTGGTCTTCCAGGCTTTCCGATCTGCCATCATGAAAAAAGAAAGAGCGGGATGCAAGATTCATTGCACTTGGAGTATTTCGTGTTCCTTTCAATGAATCAACACCGAAGCTAAGCGGAACATTGTCGGCAAAAGCAAATTCAGGTTTGTGGCACGAAGCACAACTGATGCTCGAATCCCTGGAAAGTATAGGATCGAAAAAAAGTAATTCTCCCAGTTCCTCTATTGAAGTTGGTTCTTTCAATAAAACCGCTTCTTTTGTTGCTGTTTCATTTTTACAACAAAAGAAAATTACGGTACTCAGAATAGTAAAAAGGGCAATTGTTTTTTTCACAACGCAAATGTAAGCACTCCGGAGTTTAGAATGGGTTTAAATTTTGCAATATTTGTTATAGAGAAAAAGGACACAAAATAGTGTCAGTTCGTTCGCCGCGGCGAAGTAGTCGAGAACTGACATTGTATAAACAACCTACTTTTACCAACAACAAGATAACTTTGTGAAGAATCTCGATCCTTATTTCACTTTGTCCAAAATGATCTTTTCCTTATAGAGGTATTTTTCCTGTGGTGTTCCGAAAGGCCTGTACACATAGTAAATATAACCATCCCTGATCCGGATCTTATCGGCCGAATAATGAATGATGGAATATTTCCCTTCATCCTTTCCGGTTTGCGTGTTTATCTTTTTCAGGTATCTGTGCCCGCTGTTGTCATATACAGCATAAATTCCATCCTCGCTAAAATCCTTTACCATCATATTTTTCCATTCTTTCCAGTTTTTTGGATGATGATAATTGATCTTCACCGAATCAATTTTTTGTCCTTTTTTATCGTAATGAAAAAGACAGTCTTTATAATGATCAAATACGCAAATGGTATCAGAGACAATATAAAGTGGTGCATACAAAGGAGTGTAAAACATCGACTGGGTAAAACCAGAAATCATAGCGGCAGCAATATGTTTGTCAACTCCATATTCCTGGGCAATATCACGTGCGATCAGCCTGTCGCGGGGTTTCAGGCTGTAATATTCAAAGCGATAAGCATTCATAAGCTCTTCATTTTCTACGGTGTGAATTTCCTTTTTTGTTGAATCTTTAAGATTATAAGAGAAATAATTGAACAGTGGATAATCCTTGCTGTAATTACTAAAAAGCAATTGTGAGTTTACTGTATCAATCACCGGTTTTACAAGAGCGTTGTAATCTTCAACAGGTAATGATGCTAAAATAATCTTATCATTTCTTACCAGCAAGCGGTAAATTTTCTTTTCA
>DASWXS010000404.1:0-6484 GCA_036405375.1 Bacteroidia bacterium | reverse complement strand
GCCTCAAATTAAAATATACGCAGATCATGTTTCCGGGATTGTCGATGTTTCTGAAAATAGCCAATTCAATGATATTTCAGCTGACTCTATTACTGTACGACCGAACATAACAGCGCGCCTCTTTGGTACAGTGAAAGACCTATTCTTAAAGAAGCATGCCAAAGTGTATCTTCATGGTGAAATTCTGGGTAATGTTAAAAATGATGGCGGCGAAATTCATATTTTCGACCCGTCAGCTCCGAAAAAAGGCTTTTTAGAAACTTAGGCACTCTTAATGTGAAAATAATCTAGTTAGATGAGTTGACGATTAATTAGTCATATAGAGAAAATTACAGTACCTTTAAGCCTACCAGGATTCTTGAGCTTAATATCGAACTCATTTATATTCCATAATTAAATCATGCCTAGTACGGATGTAATAAATATTTTAATGGCAGATGACGATCTAGACGACTGCCACTTTTTCGAGCGTGCGCTTAAAAAAATACCAATAGCTACTAAACTTTCAATTCTTCACGACGGCGAACAACTCATGGATCATCTGCTTAAGAATAAAAGTAAGGTCCCTAATGTTCTTTTCCTAGACATTAATATGCCTCGTAAAAATGGCTATGAGTGTCTCCAGGAAATAAAGGGTAACAAAGATTTAGCTGATTTTCCAATCGTCATGTATTCAACCTCGTTAAAGGATGCTATGGTCGATATGCTTTACGAAGAAGGAGCGCATTGCTATTTGCGTAAATGTGATTTTCCAGACCTTGTAAAATATCTTCAATTAATTTTAACTATGCTTCATGGTAACAGTTTACCTAGAACATCTAAAGCACAGTTTGTCCTGAATGAAACCAGAGTAACATAAAACCTTTTACTATGCGCAAAAAACCTACGAAAAGCGATAAGAAAATCCTGATCGCAAAGAAAGTTTCTTTGCCAATAAGTAAACATTTAAAAATAAAAGATTTTCCAATAGTTGCTATAGGCTCCTCCGCCGGAGGGCTTGAGGCGGCACTTGAACTGTTTAAAAATCTCTCTGCTAATACGGGAATGGCATACATCTATGTCCAGCACATTAGTCCTGATCACAAAAGCATGTTGACTCCAATATTATCAAAAATGACTTTGATGCATGTTCAGGAAATTGAAAATATGGAATATATAGTTCCGGATAACGTATATGTGATTCCGAGCGATAAAGGAATAGAGGTCGTAGACGGCCACATAAGGTTGATCCCTAGATCAGAGGGAGGACACGCTATTTCAATTGATGTTCTTTTCGCATCACTTGCGGAAACACATAAAGAAAGTGTAATTGGAATAATTCTGTCAGGAAACGCCCACGATGGAACCGATGGTTTAAAAGCTATCAAGGGCCGGGGAGGAATTACGATTGCCCAGGACGATTCAGCCCAGGCTAAAAGCATGCCCGAGTCCGCCGTCGCTTCCGGTGTGGTGGATTTCGTCTTATCACCAAAAGAAATTGCCCAAAAGCTGAATAAACTTGGAAAAACTGGCTTGGTCAAAAACACTTCAAAAGCGAAAAAGAAAGATCTTTCATTAGAAGAAAAAGAAAATACTATTAAAGATAATGATCCAGATTTGCGGACTATAATTGAAATTTTACATAGAAAGGTAAATGTCGATTTCAGTCTTTATAAACTTGCGACAATTAAAAGGCGTATTAACCACAGAATGCTCCAGTGCGGCCTGAAAACAATTGAATCATATCGTAAATATATTTCAAAGAAGAACAAGGAACTAGAATTCCTCTATAAGGATTTACTTATCAATATCACAAATTTTTTCAGAGACCCTGCAACTTTTCAGTATTTAAAATCCACTTTTCTTCCAACTCTCCTGAAAAGTAAAACTCAAGGTGAGACCCTAAGAATTTGGGTTCCCGCCTGTTCGACGGGAGAGGAGGCTTACTCACTTGCTATATTGTTAAATGAACTGCAATCAAATAAGGTAAAGAAAATTTCTGTACAGATTTTTGCGACAGACTTAAGTGACCAAGCTATTAAAGATGCAAGGATCGGAGAATACTCAGAAAAGAACCTAGTATCTGTGGGTAAACGGCGAACAGACCGCTTTTTTACTAAAGCCGGTGACAAATATAGAGTAATTAAAGAAATCCGCGACATGTGCGTGTTTGCTCCTCACAACATTTTGCGTGACCCGCCTTTTTCTCGTATTGATTTTATTAGTTGCAGAAATCTTCTCATTTATTTTGATATTGAAGCGCAACAAAAGGCTTTAGCGACAATGAATTTTGCGCTAAACGAAGGCGGCTGCCTTTTGCTGGGAAAGTCCGAAACAGTTGGGACAGCCTCACAGTTCTTCAATCAGATTAGTAATTCATTTAAATTGTTTTGCCGGAAAAAAAGTACGGGTACTCGCAAAATTCCAAGTATTCCTTCACGTCCCCCCGGTAAACCAATCCCGGAGAAGAATATTAAGCCAGTTTCCGGAAAAAAAGCAATAGTCGCTTCGTCCGAGCTGGATCGTAGCATCGACTCGATTATCCTCTCTCTTTATATGCCTGCGTGTGTTATTATCAATAAAAACATGGAGATCATTAAATTCAGAGGTCAGACATCTTCATATCTGTCTCATCCACCAGGCAATGCAAGTTTGAATATTTTGAAAATGACCCGTCCTGAGTTTGTTTTTGAGTTACGCAATGCTGTGCATGAAGTATTAAAAACAAATGATCCAGTTTTTAAAACTGGTATTCAGTTGAACTCTGATGTAAAAAACTCCTTTTCACAAGTGGTGTCTCTGGAAGTACGTCCTCTTGCAATTGAATGGGGAGAGCCGCTTTACCTGATTGTATTTACCATGCAGGAGATCGAGCAACTCGACGGAAAAAATTCTTCGTCGAAAGGTTCACTCCTGAAGGATAAAAGGATAAAAAGGCAAATTGAAGAATTACATAAAGCCAGCGCAGAAATGACAGCTGTTATTGAATCGCAAGACAGGGCTTATGAAGAACTACAGGCTGCCAATGAAGAGATAATTTCTGCAAGCGAAGAATTTCAGACCTTGAATGAAGAGCTTGAAACATCTAAAGAAGAAATTGAAGCGACCAATGAAGAACTGCTGACTACGAATCAGGAGTTGCAAATGCGTAACGAACAATTAGCTGAATCATACAACTTCTCGGAAGCGGTTGCCGACACAATGCATGAGCCAATGCTTATCCTGGACAAGCGTCTTCAAGTAAAGTCTGCAAACAAAGCATTTTACAAAAAATTCCATTTAATGCAAATAGGCACAGAGGGCGTGCCTCTATATGAGCTTTCAAACCGCCGTTGGGATATTCCTGATCTTCGTCAGCTGTTGGATAATATCATACAGAAAAACACCCATTTTTTTGAGCATGAGATAACTTATACTTTTCCTGAAACAGGAAAGAAAATCATGTTGCTTAATGCCCGGCCTATTATGCAAAGGACCCAAAACGAGCAACTCATCCTATTAACCCTTACAGATACCTCATCGATCCTTAATAAACAAAAATCGTCTAATAAGGAATTAGAAAATGTCATCAGTGAAAGAACAAAAGCATTAGAAGAAAGTTATAGAACGGTTAACGAAAAAAACTTATTTCTCGAAAAAGTAAACAAGGAGCTTGAAACATTTACATTTATCTCCAGTCATGATTTGCAGGAACCACTTAGGAAAATCAGAATGTTCACTGCCTCATTGCTAGAAAATGAAAATAATAACCTGTCCAAAACAGGAAGGGAAGACTTAAATAAAGTTCAGGCAACCGTTACCAGGATGCAAACGCTCATAGACGATTTACTTATGTATGCTAGAATTAAAGAAGGTAAACACGAATATGAAAAAGTGAGTATCAGTAAAATTGTAAAGGAAGTTGCCGATGAGTTTCAAGACTTTGCAAAAAGCGAAAAAGCCGTCATTACCATTGATGGATTATGCAATAGCAAGGTGATAGTTTTTCAATTTCGTCAGGTAATTCATAATTTGATAAGCAATGCGTTAAAATTCACACATTCAAAGAGGTTTCCTCGAATTACAATAAAATGCGAAGTGACACCAGGTCGGCTATTAAAATTTGCCGGGCTCTTACCGAAAGTAAATTACTGCCACATATCTGTTACTGACAATGGTATCGGTTTCGATCCTAAATATAAAGATAGAATTTTTGAGGTATTTCAGAGACTACACGCACAACACATCTACAGTGGAACAGGAATGGGCCTTGCCATTTGCAAGCGCATTGTTGAAAACCACAAGGGGATTATCGTTTCAAACGCAGGTATTAACAGAGGAGCTACTTTCGATATTTATCTTCCTGCCATTTAATCCGCGTCTAGGATACTTTTTGTTCATTGCTTTCAACCAAATTAGCAGTTTAGCATGGGTGAAAACTTATGAAGTCCAATCCAGACCTCTGGAAGCCCCGTAAATGGCCTTTTTTGTTAAAAGTACACCCACCAGTACATCCAGAAAATCAAAAACCCCGCTAATTGCGGGGTTCAGGATTTGTTCAGTGGTACCTCCAGGAATCGAACCAGGGACACACAGATTTTCAGTCTGTTGCTCTACCGACTGAGCTAAGGTACCATCCTTTCCGCTCACCAATATTGCTATCGGCTTCGGGGGTGCAAATATACTAAATAAATTAAATTATGAAAAAAAATAGCCTTTCAGCGAATAAATTTCCATTTTTGTACTGAAAACCACTGCGTTACAATGCAATTAGTAGTAGATATAGGCAACACCCGCACCAAAGCCGCTGTTTTTAACGGCCGTGAATACCTCAGCGAACACATTTTGGAAGAGAATAGGGCTGCTGCTTTAGCAACTTTACTGGAGAAAAATCCTGCGATTAAGCATTCCATCATGTCTTCGGTGATGGAAGATGCCCCAGGAATCCAGGAGCTGCTGGCATCCAAAACACATTTGATATTGTTTGATCACAGCACATCTTTGCCCATTGCCAATGCCTATCAAAGTCCCGAAACATTGGGAAAAGACCGCCTGGCTGCCGCTGTTGGTGCCTGGTCGCTTTATCGTGGAAAAAACATATTGATTATTGATGCGGGCACTGCCATTAAGGTTGACCTGCTCACAGCAAACGATGGTTATTTGGGCGGATCTATTTCGCCCGGAATTCAGATGCGTTTTAAGGCGCTTCACGCATTCACAGGGCGATTGCCGCAGGTCGAATTCAACAAAAATTACAATTCTTTAACAGGTAAAAACACCCTGGAATCGATATTAAATGGCGTACAAAATGGCGCTCTATACGAGGTACAGGGCTTTATCGACGCGTATTCCAAACAATATCCGGATATTATCACCGTTGTTACCGGCGGCGACGCTTCTTTTTTTGAAGCTGGATTAAAAAATCGCATCTTTGCACACCCCGGACTGGTGTTGACGGGATTAAATGAAATACTGCTTTTTAATGCGAAACCGTAGAAATAGTTTTTTTCCATTCCTGTATTTGTTTGTTCTTGCTTTTGTATTTGAAAGTAAAGCTCAAAGCCCGACCTCTTCGCCGTATTCACGTTTTGGTATGGGAGATTTTTCTTCCAACAAAATATTTGCACAGTCGGCTGGAATGGCAGGAACAAACATCGCCCTGAAAAACGACACCCTGCTCCCGATTTTTTTAAATCCTGCAAACCCTGCTTCATACACTACTGTGAGGTTGGCAACATTTGAAGTAGGCGTGAACTCTATCTTTAACCAGTTTTCCAATAACACAACTGTTTCCAAAAGTAATAATACCACGTTCAACTACCTGGCACTCGGATTTCCCATTCGCCAAAGCATGGGTGCTTGCATTGGTGTGATGCCAGCATCAAGTGTTGGGTATAAAATCACCGACACAAAGAACATGGAAAACATCGGGCAGGTAACCGAACTGTATGAGGGAGAGGGTGGAATCAATAATTTATTTCTTGGTCTCTCCGGCGCACCTTTTTTAAAGTCGTACAAAAGATATATGCCATCCAGGAGCCTGGGTAATTTAAGAGAAGAAGCTGACTCGCTTACACAAGTATACAGGGAAGCATATGCACAATACTTAGGATCAAAATCAGTAAGCGATAGTATTAACCTGGTTCAGAAGGGTAAAGATTTAACTGACAAAGAAATTTCGATCAGGAGAAAGATCTCTGTAAAAAAATGGCTTTCTACTTTATCTATTGGGGCAAACGGACATTATTATTTTGGAACCGTTCATACCACAAACAGGGTGTTGTATCCTCCGAATGGCAATTTCTTTAATACCGCGCAATTGTATCAAACACGTGTGAACGATTTTACCGGATCATTTGGAATCCAGAATACATTCTCTATCGGTTATGTGAAAGCAGGGAAAGACACCATCAGTGGTAAAACAAAGTACCGTGATCTGAAAGAGGATATTGACATAACATGGGGCTACACGTATTCTATGAATAATTCCTTACGCAGTTATTATTCCAGTTTTGCTTACACCTTC
>DASWXS010000403.1:0-6292 GCA_036405375.1 Bacteroidia bacterium | reverse complement strand
AAAGCGACACTACTGAAATTCAGTAAAAAGGGAGAGAAAACCGGCTGGACTTATGTGGAAATCCCTGGAGAGATCATTAGTCAAATAAAACCAGGAACTAAAAAGTCGTTTCGTGTAAAAGGAAAAATTGACAACTACGCCATCAGTAAAGTTGCTTTGTTGCCTATGGGTGAAGGTGATTTCATTATGCCAATCAATGGCGATATGCGCAAAGCGATCAAGAAGCAAAAAGATGATGAAGTGTTCCTGAAACTGGAAGAAGATAAGGAAGAATTAAAACTTTCTGAAGATATGATGGCTTGCCTGGAAGATGATAAAGCAGCGAAAAAATTCTTTGAAAGTCTTCCCAAATCGCATCAACAATATTACTCCAAATGGATAGAGTCTGCAAAAACAGAAGAAACAAAAGCAAAACGTATTGCACAGTGTTTGCATGCATTCTCGAATAAGATGACGTATCCTGAAATGATGAGGTACAACAAAGCGAAGAAGGAAATGTGATTAAAACACGTTCACAATTCCGAAATGGATCTTCCCGGATCTCAGGTCGAAAGGATTCCCGAATTGGCTGCCGAGCGCATAATTCAAAGAAAAGATCCCCGCTTTTGTTTCAAAGTTGATCCCGGCTCCAACACTGTAAGGCATATCTGTTACGTATGTTCGCACACTATTGTTTTCATACCAGGCACCTTCTGCAAATAACAACAAGGCAGAGTTCTGTTCAAATAAAAATCTGTACTCCAATGTTTGAATCACATAAGAACTTGCATAAATAGATTCTTCATCAAAACCTCTTAATGTTTTTAATCCACCAATCCGTATCAACTCGTTGCGGAAAATTTTATCCGAATAAAGCCCTGCTCCCTGTGTTCCGAAACGGATACAACTTCTTTTTCCAACAGGTAAATAAGCATTAAGAGCAATCTCTCCCTGGTATTGTGCAGAAACGAGTTTCAACCCTTCATATATTTCCTCCTGCAAACGCGCGTTCTTCCTGATCTTACGATTACCCGCAGAAGAAGTAAAATTAATACTGATACCTTTTCGTGGATTGAATTTGTAATCGAGCTTTTCTAAAGTTAATCCTAAACCATAGGAAGAAGTGGAAACATCAGCATACTCAGGCAACACGGTTAATGTTTCCATGCCTGAAGTAGAAAGCAAATTGGATGTTCGTTGTTTGTAAAACAGTTTTACGTTATTAAGTCCGCTAAAAAAATACTGGAGTCCTATGTTGTTTTGCACATCTATAAAGGTTGTATCCTTACGATAGATCTTCAATCCGTAATCAGTTCCCACAGGCGTTCTGAACAAATACGGATAGCTTGTTTTCAGGCTGATATCCTGGGTTTGCGATTGCAACCTGCGAAAATTAAGCTCGAGCAATTCTCCTGCCTTAAACACATTATTATTCAGTTTGATCTTTAGATCACCGGTAAAAACCGTTTTGCCATTTGCATCGGGTAATAAACCGAGGATCCCATCGAATTGCGAAGCATTTTTTTTATCCAGGAATAAATACAATTTTGCATACTTATCAGTGATACGCATTTCGGGATTTCTTTTCTCCATCAAAAAAGGAAGCTGCCGGAGTTTCTGGCTCACTTCCAGCATGCGCTTTTCACTATAAGGCATACCTTCTTTGATTTGCAGGTAATGAGAAAGAAAATTATAGGAAACAATTTCTTTACCAAATTGGATCAGGCTATCAAGGCGGATGAATTTATTTTTCCGGATATCCAGCACGGCAGAAATTTCTTCTTTCCCAATCTCCACACTGTCAAAACCAATGGAAGCAAAGGGATAACCATTGTTCTCCAAATAGGTAAGCAATTTATTATAAACAGAAGCAAACGTACGGGGCTTAAAAACGGTTTGCACATATAATTTTTCGCTCAGCCCGCTTTCGTTTACCAGGTTTTTGTCAGCAGGTCGTACGCGTAACCTCCCCCACTTGTATTTATCACCCGGGTTGATGTAAGCAGTGTATATGTTTTCTTTTGCAACCACACTATCTACAGATGCAAGCAGGTAACCATCATTCTGCAGCAGATTAACAACATGGTCGAGCTCGTTTTTAATAGCTTCTTCACCAGGATAATTTTTTTTGAGCTTAATCCTGTCTACAATTTTTCCGGAACCATTATTTATCAATTGCAATGATTTCGCAGATTGGGCATAAGAGAACAAAGAAAGTCCAAAGAAGCACACAAGAAAACTATATAACACCTGACTTTGTTTCATTGTGTGTATAACGCAAAATTAAGATACTTAGTTTACGGGTGCAGGCTCATTTTTACTATTACGAACGATGAGGAAAAACTCATTTTCCAGTGGCAGATAGCCATACTCGTAGCAATAATGATAAACACTTCCTTTTTGTGTTTTGTACAGGTTAGTAAAATAGGTAAAATTGAAGCCTTTTTCGTTTAATTTGTTTTTATGAACCGTTGCTTTACCCTGCGGGGCCAACTCTTCCAAAATCCTCCTGTTTTTTCTTAAAATATTATTGGTATTGCGTACAAGATTAACCTGGTCACTATTCTGACGATTATTGAAATTATTACGGCATTCATCTGAACAGAATTTTTTATCTGCCCGACCAATAATTTTCTCTCCACATTCAGGACATTTTCTTTCCTCTGCCATAAAATAGATTTTAAGCTAAGTTAATAGATTCGGGCGAAACCTAAAAGTGCCAGGTTCACTTAGCACCCGTAAAAAATTCCTTCAGGTAAAACGGCTCAAAATAAGCGACATCCTCAAATTGCTTGTTTTTGTAAGCATTCACTACGCATGATTGCATATTTATAGCGGAAGGGAAAATGTTATCTATAAAAATAGCATCCGGAATCTTTTCCAGCAATTCTTTGCATTTTGGCATTCCGTCACCAAAAAAAACAGGATGTTTACCTGTATTGAAAACAGAAGTACTTTGCTCGTCTACCACAAGTGCGTGTGTAGGTTTTACCTCTTCCAGTGTATTTGAATACAATGCCGTATATACTTCCATACGGCGGGCATCGAGCATCGGGCAAAAAATTACATCCTGGGCGGGAACACTTTTTTGAGCATATACCGCCATATTATACAAACTGTTCACACCAATTAATGGTATCTCCAAGGCATACGCCATTCCTTTTGCAGCACTTACACCAATACGCAACCCGGTATAGCTGCCTGGTCCTTTTCCAACGGCAATTGCATTGAGGTCTTTCTTTGAAAGCCCCGAACTCTTCAGCACCTCATCAATAAATACATGTAAATTCTCAGCGTGTGTGTAGCCTGCATTTATTTCTTTGGAAGCTATGATCTTCTCCGCATCGCATATAGCAACAGAACACATGGTAGTGGAAGTTTCAATACAAAGGATAACCGGATTCATCAACAGCGTTTATTTATTTTCCTCGAACACTTTATCCTTAGTCGTCACATTAATTTGTGAACCATCTTTCAGCTTTTTGCTGATCGCTCCGTAAGGTGAAGAGATCACCTCATCCGTTTCCTTTAATCCTTCAATTATTTCTATATAATCATTATCCTGGATACCTGTTTTTACTTTTACCTTTTTCGCTTTTCCATCTGTAACAATAAACACAACCTGCTCGGGTTTCACCGTTTCTTTTGATTTTTGTTGTTCTTCCAGGTTATTGGTAACAACTATCCCTTCTTCTTCCGGATGAATCTCTTTTTCAACTTTGACCTTACTTGAATCAATGCGCGTTGTTACGGCCATGATAGGAACTGACAACACATTGTTCACTTTCTTTGTCTGGATCTCAACTGTTGCGCTCATTCCCGGCCTGAACGGCGCAGGATTATTTTCCTTCATCAAATCTTTATAAGACTCCTGGAGTATGCGGATTTTCACGGCGAAATTAGTTACCTGGTCGGCTGTGATACCGGTAGTATTGGCGCTATTCGCTATTTCTGTAACAATTCCTTTGAACTTGCGGTCTTTGTACGCATCTACTTCAATCAATGTAGTATCGCCTTTTTTCACGCGGATGATGTCATTCTCATTTACTTCCACATTCACTTCCATCTCATTCAGGTTAGCCAGCTTCATAATTTCTGTTCCCTGGAATCCTTGTACACCCTGCACACGCTCACCTTTTTCCACATTCAGTTTGGAAACCGTACCACTTACCGGCGCATAGATCATTGTTTTCGATAGATTTTCATTCGCCTCTTTGTAAGAAGCCTGCGCACTGTTGATGTTAAACTCTGCAGATTTTACAGTTTCTTCCGCTGACTTCACTGTTGCAACGGCGCCTTCGTATTGTGCTTTTGCCGCATCGAATTCGGCTTGTGAAATAGTTCCGTTATCAAACAGCTTTTTGTTCCTGTTGAAAGTTGCAGTAGCGTTTGCAAGTTGCGCTTTTGCCTGTTCGAGCTGCGCTTTTGTATTCATCAGGTTCGACTTGGAGCTGTTTACAGAAGCGTTTACCCTATCCAATGCCGATTCGTAAATATCAGGTTTGATTTTACAAAGCAATTGTCCTTTTTGAACAGCGTCACCTTCCTTCACATACATTTCAATGATCTCTCCCGAAACGTCGGAAGATATTTTTACTTCCACCTCCGGTTGAATTTTACCATTTGCACTTACAAACTCAACTATACTGCGTTTTGCAGGCTTTTCTGCGCTTACTGTAGTGACCTCATCTCCACCACACTTTTTAAGCATGAACACCGGTATCAATATTGCGAGACCAATAACTATTATCCAGATAATTTTTTTCATTTTCATCGGTGTTACTTAATAAAGTGGTAGTCCCTGGTAAAAATCGAGCACCTTTAGTTTAAAGATCAGATCGTATTTTGAGTTCAAGGCATCCGACTGTGATTTTAACAAACGATTCTTCGCTGTACTGAATTCAAACGCACTGATCGCTCCTACATCGTATTTTTGCTTGGTAAATTCCAGTGATTGAGATGCCGCGTTCATAGCAACATTCGCTGCATTGTATTTATTAAAAGAAGCATTGGCGTCGGCATAAGCCTGTGAAATTGTTTTGTACAGTTGCTGTTTGATAAGGTCATAATTGTATTTGGCATTCATCGTTTGCAGTTCAGCTGTTTTCACACTCGAGTAAGTCGACAAGCCATTGAACAGGGGAACATTTAATGTGAAACCCAGACTCTTGTTCACGTTATGATTAAATTGATAGGCAAAGCTGCTTTTCTCGTATTGTGGTATTACAATTTCGCTCGGGTTTACAATAAACCCACCAGGTGCAGAAGGAGAAGCATACACACTATACAAACCGGTGTTGGTTTGACCTACCTGCCTCTGGCCCAAACCTGAATAACCAGTACCGATAGAACCATTGAAGGTTAAACTCGGGCTGATCCTGCCTCTTGCAGCTGATACTGATTTTTCATAAGAGATTAAGCTATATTCTGCACTCTTAATATTATGCTGGTTTTTCAACGCTGTTTGATAGACATCGTATACACTGATATTGATAAGATTTGCAGACGGTTCATTAAACGTTGGAGTAGCAACAGCAAAGCTATTTAATGTATCCAGGTTTAATAATTGCTTCAGGCTTAACAATGCCAATGCATAGTTATTCTTTGCGCTGATGAGCGTGTAATCATCGTTTGCTAATTGTGCATTGATATCGTACTCGTTGCTTTTTGCCAGTGATCCTGCTTCTACCAGTATTTTGGTTCTTTCCAGCTGTTCTTTACTCATGTCGTATTGACTTTGAGCGATTTTGATCATTTCCTGGTTATACAATACCTGCAGGTAACTGGTAGCAACGTTTAAAGCAAGGTCGTTTTTGCGCTGTTCAACTGTTTCCTTAGAAGCAAGATAATTGAACTGGTTTTGTTTGATGGTGTTGTATTGCGACAAACCACTCCATAATGTTACCTGTGCTCCCAGGTAAAAGTTCTGCGACAATACTGTTGCGTTTGCGAACTGGTTGGTATATCTATCAATGGTTTGACCTATATTATAGGTGTGTGTTGCACCGGCATTCAGCGAAGGAAGAATATTCGCTTTACTCTGATTGTAGCTTACTTTGGTAATCTGGCTGCTCACATCCGATTGCAAAATGCTGATGTTATTTTTGATAGCGTATTCTATACACTGTTGAAGCGTCCAGCCCCCACTTTGTTGCGCCGATGTTGCCAGCGTTAAAAAACTACTGAACAATAAAAGCAATCGTTTTAACATGAATCCGGATTTTGGTGACACAAAAATAGAAAGAATAATGAAAGTCTCCAGCAGAATACAGATTCGGGAACATTTTAGGGTTAAACGGCAGGGCTTTTCACA
>DASWXS010000402.1:0-2051 GCA_036405375.1 Bacteroidia bacterium | reverse complement strand
CCCTGGATTGTTTTCCTGGATGCTTTGAGCACTGAGGCTGTATCCAATGAGGTCATTTACCTCTTCAGTGGTTTGATGTATTTTCTTAAAGTCTGTTACTTCCAGCTCAAAACCACCAACTTCACCGGGAGCCCAGTAATTAAGTTTCCGGATCTGTGCAATGTCGGCGAAAACAGTTTTGGAATCGAGCTCTTCAAAGCCTGTTTCATAAATACCGCAGATCTGAAAATCACGTACACGCTCTTCATATTCGATAAAATCGGTGGAGTCGTTAGCCTGTTTTTTATTGATAAAATATACCAACAACTTTTCTCCCAGTTTCAGGCCCAGTTTATCAGCAATGCTTTTTGAAATAAGAACTTCCTTAGATGCTGCAGAGTCGTTAAACGCAATCTTTTTCCCTTCAACAAGGTTCTTTTCCAGGAAATGCCAGTTGTAACCTTTATCAACTCCCTTAATAATTATGCCTTCGTTGTCTGTTTTGGTTTTTATGATCCCGTTCTTTGTGGCAAATACCTGTATGTGTTTTATTTCCTGGTTGGCTTCCAGTTCTTTTACGAAACTTTGATGTTGAGGCATGGGCTGCGGCTCAAAAGAGGTATTATTATCCAGTTTCACAATACTGATATGGCTTCCAAACCCAATTACCTTATTACTGATCTCATTCTGAAAGCCTGTAACTATAGATAGTGTAAGCGTCATTACCACCCTTCCCAGTGCAATACCTCCTACAGCAATTCTTACAATAGGGCGGGCGATACTTTTTTTTCCACTACGGTGTGCGGAAATCTTTGAAGATATGTAGTTGTGAAAATTCAAAAATTGGAGCTTAATTTGTATAGCTTAATTTAACTAACGATATTTTAAGCTGTAAAGTTAACATTAGCATGAGATTTTTAATAATAACCTTTCTTTTATTCACGCTTTTTGATCTTCGTGCCCAGGATGTGAAAATGTTGACGGATGCCGAAATCATTACCGGGGCTAAAAGAATCGAAAAATACCTTCCCTTATTACAAGGAAAAAATGTTGCTGTGGTAGCTAATATCACTTCGCAAATAAATAATACACACCTTGTGGATACGTTGATAAAGATAAAAGTAAAAGTCAAGAAAATATTTTCACCCGAGCATGGGTTCAGGGGGAAGGCAGATGCGGGTGAGAAAGTGGGTAATCAAAAAGACGGTAAAACAGGTCTGCCGATTGTTTCGCTTTATGGTAAACATAAAAAACCTACAAAGGAAGATTTTACAGGAATTGATGTAGTGATATATGATATGCAGGACGTGGGTGTAAGATTTTATACCTATATATCTACCATGACTTATTGTATGGAAGCCTGTGCCGAAAACGACAAACAGTTTATTGTACTGGACCGGCCTAATCCAAACGGATATTTTATAGATGGGCCGGTACTTGATCCGAAATGGAAATCGTTCCTTGGTTTGCATCCCGTTCCTTTGGTATATGGGATGACTTGTGGCGAATATGCACAAATGGTAAACGGAGAAGGCTGGCTGGCCGGAGGGAAAAAATGCAATCTTACTGTTATACCTCTTCTCAATTACGATCATAATGTTACTTACGAATTACCCATAAAACCTTCACCCAACCTGCCCAATATGACCTCTGTGTATTTGTATCCTTCGCTGGGTTTGTTTGAAGGTACGGTGATGTCTGTTGGAAGAGGTACTGAATGGCCTTTCCAGGTAATTGGCCATCCCGCATTAAAAGATGGCCGGATGAGTTTCACTCCTAAATCATCTGAAGGTGCCAAAACACCCAAGTATGAAAACAAAGTATGTTATGGCTATGACCTTAGGGTTTTTGGTGAAGAAGTCGTGCGTGTGTCTAAACAGGTATATGTGTATTGGTTAATTGGTACTTATAACAGTTTAAAAGACCCAGCTTATTTTGATGAGAATTTTAATTATCATGCCGGAAATGATATTCTCCAAAAGCAAATAAAGGAAGGAAAATCGGAAGAAGAGATTCGTAAAAGCTGGCAACCGGATATCGCCAAATTTAAACCGATCCGAAAAAAATACCTG
>DASWXS010000401.1:0-3044 GCA_036405375.1 Bacteroidia bacterium | reverse complement strand
ATAGGAATTAAAGAAGGAAACATTGATAAGATATTTACCAGCTTTAACCAGGAACACGAGAGCATTACCAGGAAATATGGAGGAACAGGTTTGGGATTAGCTATTTGTAAAAAGCTGATCGAAATGCAAAACGGAAGCATTACTGTGAAAAGCGATCCGGGCGAAGGAACCGAATTCAATGTGTTTATTCCATATATCATTTCTTACCAGGAAAAGCAGGAAGCAAAAATTATTTCATTAGACAACACCAACAAATCAATGAACGGGAAAAAGGTTCATGTGTTGATCGCTGATGACGACTCCATGAATGTGATGCTCATGGAAACTATCCTGGCTAAAAATAACTTCACCTATAGTGTGGCACAGGATGGTAGGGAAGCACTTTTTAAATTCAATAATGAAAAAGTTGATATTGTACTCACCGATATAAATATGCCTGTTATGAATGGCGAAGAGCTATTAAAACAGATCAGGCAATTCCCCGGCGAAGAAAAAAAGAATGTGCCGGTGATTGCCTTAAGTGCTGATGTTCATAAATCAACCCCTGAAAACTGCACTATCCATGGCTTTACCGAATGCCTGTTGAAACCCTTCAGAGAAGATACATTGCTGGCCATCATCAATAAACATTGTGGTGACAAACTAATTACTAACACACCAATCAATGAAGAAGACCAGGCTATTTTAACTGATGAAGAGCCCGATTATGAATTAAGCGAACTGGAAAAATTATCAGATGGCAATAGCTCTTTTATTGCAAAAATGCTGGACACTTTTATTGTTAATGCGAAAGAAAACAACAGGATAATGCTGGAGAGCTTCAGGAAAAAAGACTTTGAAAGCCTGAGCAAAGTGGCCCACAAAAGCATTCCCTCTTTCTCCTTCGTAGGATTGAACCGTTTCATACCACTCTTAAAGGAAATTGAGAACAATGCATCTTCTGAGTCACACCGGAAACGAATACAGGACGATGTAACCAAGGTAACTCAACACATAAAAAAAATACTTCCCAAGCTGGAATTACATGTAAAAGGATTAAAAGAAAATAATAAACAAACCGTATAAAAAATTAAGAAATGAAAACATCAAACCCAACAAAAGTTCTAATCGTAGACGATGATGAACTGATCTTAATGGCGCTGCGCCAGAAACTTGAAAAAGAAGGCATGCAGGTATATACGTCAACCAACATTTATGACGCCTATTTTAAAGTAAACCAGAGTGAACCTGATATTGTGCTGTTAGATATTGTTTTGCCTGATATGAACGGATTATCCTTTATGAATATGATCAATTCAAATGTGTTAAACACAAGGATTCCTGTTGTGCTTATGTCTTCGCTTTCCACTACAGATATTATTGAAAAATCGTATGAAATGGGGGCAAGCGGTTACATTACCAAACCATTTAACATGAATGAAATAAGCGATGTTATCAGGCAGCACACACAAAGAGCAATGTACTAAAACAATTTCAGATCAAGCAGGTTTACTATCCTCAAATACCTCTACTTCAGCCAATGAATTAAACAGATAGATCCTTCCTGTTCTTACTTCCTTACAGGTAAATCTGGTCCTAATTTTAGGACCTTTTTCATATAAATTACCCTGGAATACAAATACTGTTTTCAGTGGCAATTTCTCCAGGTAAATTCCCGCATTCGGATTCTCATCATATAAACGTAAAGCACGGTACAAATTTTTATCCGTACAACTGGATGCCGCCGGGTTCATCAGATACTTGCGTATTGCATACAATAATTCAACCGGAAAAATTTCCGTATCCAAAAAAGGTTGCATCATGATCCGGAATTCCTCCTTCCATTCTGCACCATGCGGCATTACCGAGTTTTTATATTTATTAAATGTTGTAAGGTGCGCAATCTCGTGAACGAGTGTTACCAGAAATGCATACTTGTTTAAATTGTAATTGATGGTTATAATATGATTGCTGCCATTGTAAGGTGCACGATAATCGCCGAGTTTTGTGCTACGCTCTTTCTTTATTTTCAATTTAAAATCGAGCGCAGCGATCCACTCCACAATGAGCGGAACAGCCTTTTCGGGCATATATTTTACCAGTACTGAAGCGTTTCTTTGCTGCTGATCCATCACCGCTAAATTAAATCGAATTACAAAACACAAAACGCATCTTTACTGAAGATATCAAACTCCCTGTGTGGAGAAATCAAGTTCTAACTGGTTGGGTAAAAGCGTAAACGTCATTCTATGCAACGGAGTAGGACCAAATTGCTCGATCCCTGTCCGGTGATCTTTGGTTGGATAACCCTTATTCTGATCCCATTTATAGTGCGGGAATTTTTCGTGCAATTCCAGCATAATATCGTCGCGATAAGTTTTCGCCAGTATTGAAGCAGCCGCAATACTCAGGTATTTCCCGTCTCCTTTTATAATGCATTCGTGCCGGATTTCTTTATATTTTTTGAAGCGGTTACCATCTATCAGGAGCAGTTCCGGGCTGGTTGCGAGCTTATCCAGTGCGTGGTGCATAGCCAGGAAAGAAGCATTAAGAATATTGATCTCATCGATCTTCACATTATCCACTATTGCATACGCCCATTCTATCGCATCGGCCTGGATCTGCTCCCTCAATTCATAACGCTGCTTCTCTGTTAGCTTTTTAGAATCATCCAGGAATTTGTTCTTGTATTTTTTTGGCAGGATTACAGCAGCCGCAACCACTGGTCCGGCAAGGCAGCCCCTGCCTGCTTCATCGCAGCCAGCTTCCACCAGTTTTTTATCAAAAGAAGAAAATAATGCCATCTTATAAAAACAGCATAAAGATAGCTCAATGGAACATTTCTACAGACCAATAAGAATCAACATTTTTTAGCATTTTCTAACATACCCGGCATTAAAAAGAGTTTAGTATATTTACATCATGAGTAAAAAGAAAATTCAATTAGGCGATATTACCATCGGGTCGGATGAACTGTTTTTGATCTCCGGGCCATGTGTAATTGAAGATGAAAGCATTATGATGAAAACTGCCGAGAAACTGAAAGAAGTTTCAGAGCGCATGAA
>DASWXS010000400.1:0-18122 GCA_036405375.1 Bacteroidia bacterium | reverse complement strand
AGCTGTTCCGTTTACCTATAATACAGCTAATAAAACAGTAACAATTCCTACTGCCTTAAATGTAGGAAGCAACGTTATTTCTGTTTCAGCAACTACAAATTTTGGAAATGATACCAAAACACAGGTTATCGAAAGAAAAGAACAGGTTATTCTTAAACCAATTGTTAATGTGCTCAGCCCTGCTACCAATCCATTTGTTACCAATGTAGCCACAGTTCCTGTTATTGCCCAGGTGTTGAATGCAGGTGTTAAACAAATATCAGTTGTGAACGGATCAAACGTAGGCGTTCAATTTACTTATGATAATATCACACAACAGGTATCGTTTACCCCAACATTGGTTGTGGGTTTAAATACATTTACTATTAAAGCAACTAACCAGGCAGGTTCTGATTCAAAAATAATTACAATTGATTATAAAGACCAGGTAGTAGTAGTTGCTCTTCAAAAACCAACTGTTACAATTGTAAACCCGGGAGTTAATCCGTACGTAACTACTGATGCGCAGGTAGCAGTAAAAGCGGCAACTACTAATGTTAATATGCAACAGGAAGTTACAGTAAATGTAAATGGTGTAGGTTCTAACTTCACGTTCAACACAACCAATAAGGAAGTAGAGATCCCGGTAGCGCTAAGTATTGGAACAAATACAGTTACTGTGAGTGTAGCAAACAAAGGTGGAATTGATAGTAAAACGCAAATCATTGAAAGAACAAAACAGGCTCCGCAGTTACTTCCGGTGGTTAGCCTTGTTAATCCACAAACTTCACCATTCCTGGCTTCGGCTGCAACCTATGCAGTTTCCGTTGAGGTATTGAATGTTACATCTTCAGCCGGTATTACAGTAACACAAGGACAAACCCCGGTTACATTTAATTATAATGCAGTAACGCACCTGGTAACTTTTACAGCTAACATTAACGGGAGTGTAACCTATACAATTAAAGGAACCAACCAGGCAGGTACTGATTCAAAAGATCTTACCCTAAATTATATTAAGCGAGTAGTAAACGATCCTGTTGTTTCGGCTAAGCCTGTTGTTACTATCACAACTCCTAATACAGCCAATTCAATAACATCAGGAAGTACGCAAAATGTTGTGGCTACTGTTACTAATGTAGATGGGGCTTCGCAGGTGGGAGTATTGATTAATGGTGTTCCAAAAACTGATTTCTTATTTAATAATGGTACGGTAACCTTTACTGCAAATCTTAATTTGGGTAATAATACGATCACTGTGTCGGGTACTAACTTAGCTGGTTCAGACAGCAAAACAGTTTCTGTTCTTTATAAAAAGATCAATGGCGGCTCGGATGGAACGGTAACTGTTGAGAAACCACTCGTTACCTATACAACACCGGCGCAGCTGAATACAACAACAACTCTATCTTCACAGGATGTAGCGGCAACGGTAACCAATATTACATCGGCATCACAGGTTACTGTAAAAGTAAATGGTGTTACGAAGAGTGACTTTGCATACAACAATGGAACGGTTACGTTTAATGCAGGATTGAACCTTGGAAACAATACGGTTAATATTACTGCAACAAACATGGCAGGTTCTGACAGTAAAACAATTTCTATTCTTTATAAAAAGGCTCATGACGGATTTGATGGTACGGTTACAGTAAACAAGCCGGTTGTAACATATATCAACCCTGCCCAGGCCAATTCAACAGTAACGAATAGTTCAGTTCAGAATGTCCTGGCGTCGGTAACAAACGTTACAGAAGCGTCGCAAATTGCTGTCCAGGTGAACGGAAACGCAGTGACTAACTTTACCTTCGCGAATGGAAATGTAGCTTTCGGTGCAAATCTTGTTTTGGGGAATAATACGGTAACCGTTACGGGAACAAACCTGGCAGGCACAGACAGTAAAACAATAACCATTCTTTATAAAAAGGAATCGGGTACTGTAGCAAATACTATAGAAAAACCTTTGGTTACGATTTCTGATCCTAATACTTCGAATTCAACTTCAATTGCATCGGTGAAAACAGTGACAGCAACTATTACCAACGTTACATCAGCATCACAGGTAACAGTGAAAGTGAATGGGAATTCAATTAATGGATTTGCATTTAATAATGGAAACGTAAATTTTGCGGCAAATCTTAACGCCGGAAATAATACCATAAGTGTAACAGGAACCAATGCTGTTGGTTCAGATACCAAGTCGGTTGCGGTAACTTACATCTTGCCTCCACTTGTTACTATTACCTCTCCTGCAACAGGAACAACTTTCACGGCAGCTACACAGAATGTAACTGCAACAGTTACAAATGTTAGTAGTAGCTCTGCGGTTAATGTAACTGTAAATGGCTCTTCAGTATCGGGAATTTCATTTAATAACGGATCAGTTTCTTTCTCTGCTACACTGGTTACAGGTTCCAACACAATTTCGGTGAAAGGAACAAATATTGCCGGAACAGATACCAAAACAATAGAAGTAAATTATGCGCCACAGGAAGAAGCTGATGTGCCAAAAATGAGAATCTGTCATCATCCAACTGATGGCGGTCCATGGCAACGTATTACTATTGATGCAACCGAATGGCCTATTCACGAAGCACATGGTGATACGGAAGGAAACTGTCCTCCGCAAACTACCACAACGCCAACTACAACACCTACCAATACAACTACTACAACCCCAACGGTTACACCTACAGTAAATCAGGGCGATACAACAATTTCAGCACCTAAAGTTGCACCTACAAACACAACCACCACTACGCCATCCAATAATGGTAATAATGGCGCTAATAATGGAAATGGTAACGGTAATGGTAACGGAAATAACAACAGTGATCCAATGATTTCTATCTGCCATTATCCTCCGGGAAATACAAACAATCCACAGCAGCTTCAGATTCCTTCCAGCGCATGGCCGGCACACCAGGCACATGGAGATGTATTGGGAAGCTGTCCTGTTCAAAACAATGGTAATAATGGAAACGGTAATGGAAACAATGGTAATAACGGGAATAATGGAAACAACAATGGTAACGGGAACAACAATGAAGAGATGATTTATATCTGTCATTATCCTCCCGGAAATACCAACAATCCGCAACAGATTCAGATCCCTGCAAGTGCCTGGCCAGCACATCAGGCACATGGCGATGTTTTGGGTGCCTGCCCGGTAAACAAAACGAATAATGGAAATGGGAATAATAATGGGAATAGTGGAAAAGTCAATACAAATACTGGAGGAACCAATAATAATAATACCAGTACAAATACAGGTAGTGGTATGCCACGTATTATAAAAACAAATCCAGGGACTACTACCACTGTTCCTAAAAAGGAGGAAACAACAAGCCCTAAAACCGTTACACCAAAAGCAGAAACCAATACTACTCCTACGAACACCGTAACTCCGAAAAAAGCGGAAACGACTTCAGCTCCTAAAACGATAGCTCCGGTGAATGAGGAACCGAAAAAGGAAGAAAATACATCGCCTGCTCCAAGAACAATTAAACCAAGATAAATGAGGGTAATTGCAACTATTCCACATCCTTCAATCAGTATCTCGGTGTTCCAGATGAATGATAAGTATATTGTTAAGTTTGAGGCAGGACCAATGGAACAGGCCTTTAAATTTTCTACAGAGAAAATAAAGGGGCTTGACCATTTAAAAGAATTGATCAATGATGAATTCATTGAAGCGGTAAGAAAACGTTTTAATGAAATGTACCAGCAAATGACGGATAGGATAGGTTAGGCCCACACTTTGGTTCCTTCGCTGCAATTGGCGCAAATATCAATTTCTTTGCGTGAGCGGAGAATGGACGAGCGGAAAGAATTGTATGAGTCAGATTTCCATATCTGTTTGAAAGAGGTTTGTTCCAGTGAACCCAATTGATGTTTAGCGTCTTTGTCGAAACAGCAGGGAACAATTTTTCCGTCCCAGGTAATAACACAGCTGCTCCACATTCTCCAGCATTGATTTAATAATTGGTTCTTGATACGCCATTTGCCATCTATTCCTTTTTTGTAACGGCTGTACTCTTCATTGTCAGGGATAAGCTCATTTCCGTTTTCAAACTCATAAACCTGCGCGGTTTTAAACACTACTTCATTTACTTCCAGTTCAGCGGCAAGTTGCTTTACTTCCTCAATCTGGTGTTCGTTAGGTTTCACAACCAAAAACTGGAAGATTACATGAGGAGTTTTACTTCTTAATTGTTTTTTCCACTTAATGATATTCCGGGTGCCTTCAATCACTTTTTCCAGGTCGCCACCTACACGATATTGTTCATAGGTTTCCTGTGTAGTTCCATCAATTGAAATAATAAGGCGGTTCAAACCACTTTCCACCGTTTCCCGGGCATTTTTATCGTTGAGATAATGTGCGTTAGTAGAAGTTGATGTATAGATCATCTTTTTGGACGCATATTTTACCATTTGCAGGAAAGAAGGATTGAGATAAGGTTCGCCCTGGAAATAAAAGGTAAGATACATGAGTTTGGAAGAAAGCTGGTCGATTGTTTTCTCAAAAAAGGCAGGTTGCAGCATGCCAATCGGTCGGGTAAATGCACGCAAACCACTCGGACATTCCGGGCATCTCAGGTTGCAGCTGGTTGTAGGTTCAATTGATACGCTTAAGGGATATCCGCTATGGCGATTTGTTTTCGTAAGCCTTGAAATGTGATAACTCGACCTTACCTTAAAGAAATTAAAAACCTTTGCCGGGCTAAGGGTTTTAAAAAAACTTATGTTTTCGGAAAAGGTCAATGCTTATTATAATGGCTAAACAAAGGTACGATTTAAAGTGTTAATGCTTTTCAGGATCAAAAAATGTTAAAATCCGGGCAGGTTTACCAGTTAATGGTAAAAAGCGACCACTTAAAAGAAAAGCCCTGACACATGGCAAGTGAGTGTTGAAAAAGGAAGATTGAGGTTGTAATTTTATGGTAGTTCTTTCATAGAAGGGTTTTGTTAGTTTAAACAAACTATAAATTAAAGGCTGGTGCAGATCGTGGGGATATGTCACCGGCCTTTTTTTGTTTTGCCGGCTGTAGTATAAGTTAGATGTAAATAATTGTGTCAGTTCGAGCCATGTCTACCGACATTATGGAGGAATATTCAATTCCTACTTTTTCCTACAATAGTACATTCTGTTTATATCCCTTTTCTTAAAAGAAACTACATCGACATATAAACCACTTTCTTGGTTTCAAAAAACTCTTCCGAAAAATAGTTTTTCAATTCAAAAAGCAAATAGCGGTTTTTAAATTGTTTCAATTCTTCTGTCAGATCACCACCTTTTAAATACAGGATCCCGTTTTCGAAATGATTGAACTGATCTTTGTGAAATTTATTCCTGATCCAGTTATAAAAAGCAGGAAATTCGGTAACAGCACGACTCACGATAAAATGAAATTTCTCATCTATTTTTTCCGCGCGTTCATGCGTAGCCCTTACATTTTTTAAGCCCAAGGCAGCGGCAACTTCTGTTACAACTTTTATTTTCTTCCCGATCGAATCAACTAATAAGAAGTCGCATTCGGGAAACATGATGGCAAGTGGAATTCCGGGAAATCCGCCGCCTGTACCAACATCCATAATCTTTGTTCCTTTGGCAAATTGCGTAACTTTTGCAATGCCTAATGAATGTAAAACATGGCGTTCGTATAATAATTCAATATCTTTTCTCGAAATAACATTGATCTGGTTATTCCAGAAAGTATATAGTTCCAATAACTGGTTGAAATGATCTTTTTGCTGATCGGTAAGATTGGGAAAATAGTTGGTAATGATTTCGGCGCTCATTTTCAATTTCTGATATAAGATTTTTGATTTCTGATATCAACTATCTAAAATCAAAAACCAGGAATTATTTGTGATCCGTATTTTTTAGCACCTGGTAAAGGAAATCGCGCGCTCTGAATAATTGTGCTTTAACTGTTCCAATAGGAAGTTCCAGTTTTTCGGCAATTTCCTCGTAGCTCAGTTCTTCGTAATAACGCATCTCGATCAGTTGCTTGTATTTTGGTTTTAGCTTATCTACCAAAACACGCAGCATCTCTACTTTTTGCTTTTTTATGAAATGAGCTTCCGGATCGGGAGTATCCGATTTTACATTCATGCTCATCTCAACTCCTTCTTCGTTGGTTACCGTTTTGTCGAGAGAAAAAGTTGTTTCGTTTTTCTTTCTCCTGATAAAATCAATAGCATTGTTGGATGCTATTTTAAATAACCAGGTACTGAAAGCGTAATTGGGAGTGTATTGATGCAAGCGTTTAAAAGCTTTACCGAATGCTTCAATGGTAAGATCATCTGCATCATCTTTATTATTCACCATTTTCAACAGCATGTAGTATACCGAGTCGCGGTATCTACCCATCAATTCGGCATACGCTTTCTGATCAGCTTTTTCAAGAGCCTGCCTGATCAGCTTGTAATCATGTACAGCTTTGGTGGATAAATTTTCGTTCGGTTCTAGCTCTTCCATTTGTTCGGTTTTACAAATTTACGACTCACTTGTAAAGTAGGATAAAGAAACAATAATATTATGTCAAATACAAATGTAAGTGGCAACAGGTCTTTTTCGTCCAGTTTCTTCATAGCGCCGTTGAACACTATCATTTGAAGGATGATTTTTAAAAGCCAGATGCTCCCCCCTATAATCATCGTTTCCTTAAAGCATAAACTGGCAATCGCGAGGCCGTGAAACAGATAGTTTACTATATAATAAAATCCAAGTGTACTCTTTGTAGAACTCTTATAAAGCGGTGCAGTAGTTAAATGCCTTAGCTTTTGATCTTTCCATTCCCTGTATGTTTTTGCAGGAACTGAATGCGTAAAACTTTCTTTGTTCAGAATTACAGAAGTGTTTGTTTTTGTTCCTGCCTGGTTAATGAAAAGATCGTCATCACCGCTTTTTAAATGGTAGTGATGAGCAAAGCCTTTGTGCTTAAAGAAAAGCTCTTTTTTATAAGAAAGGTTACGTCCAACTCCCATATAAGGTTTGCCCTTTAAGGCAAGCGAAAGATATTGTAATGCTATCATGAATGTATCGTAGCGCAAAAGTTTGTTGATGAACTTTTTTTCTTTCATGTAAGGGCCGTATCCCAAAACAATTTCAGTTCCGTTATTGTAACCTGCCATCATCGAAGCGATCCAGTTTTCACTATCAGGAATGCAATCTGCATCTGTCATTAATAAATGTTCATGCGATGCTCCTTTTATACCGACCATCAGGGCAAATTTTTTCCCGTGCTTATAGTAGTCATCTTCTTTTACAGTAATTGCTTTCAGGTTAGTAAATATTTCCTTGTATTCCCTGAGCACATCTTCTGTATTATCCCAGCTGCAATCGTTTACTACGATCACTTCATAATTAGGATAGTTTTGCGTAAGAATCTTTGGCAGGAATTCAGTAAGGTTGTCGCCTTCATTTCTTGCACAGATGATAACAGAAACAGGAGGCTGAGCATCGCTTGCAGGATTTCCTGTTTCTTTAAAAAAGGCGAGTTTCCCAAATGTCCCGAAATAAATGATCAATTGCAGCAGGAAAAACAGTGCAAGGCAACCCAATATGATCAATTGAGGAGATATTTGTGAAAAGTCAGGCATAAAGCACAAAGTTAACCTTGCCCGGGCGTCAGGCTTTCTGTTATCTTTGTATTTATTAAACAAAGTAATTAACAATAAAAAATCACTGGACTTTGATTTTTTGGATTGAAATTGTATTCGAATGCTGAAAGCAGTAATATTTGACATGGATGGGGTACTTGTTGACTCCGAGCCTTTATGGTGTGTGGTTATGATCAAGGGGTTCAAAAGCGTTGGACTTGATTTTACAGAAGCGGATAGTAAAAAAACAACCGGGATGCGTCTTGATGAGGTTATTAAGTACTGGCATAAAAAATTTAATTGGGACAACAAAACAGTATTTGAATTGCATGATGAGATCATTGATGACCTGTGCAGAATGATCGAAGAAAAAGGTGTACCGATGAAGGGTGCTGTGGAGGCTGTTGAATTTTTCAAAGCTCAGGGCCTAAAGATTGGATTGGCCTCTTCTTCAAATAATAAACTGATCAATACGGTTATAAAAAAATTGGGAATAGCCAGGCATTTTGAAGCGGTGCATTCAGCAGAATTTCTTCCGTTCGGAAAACCACATCCACAGGTTTTTTTGGAATGTGCGAAAGAACTGGAAGTTCACCCGGAAGAATGTTTGGTAATAGAAGATTCATTGAATGGCGTTATCGCAGCCAAAGCTGCCCGAATGAAAGCCATTGCAGTACCCGATGCTGAACATGCCGGCGATAAACGTTTTGTAATTGCCGATGTACAATTGACTTCTCTAAAAGAAATAAATGAAAACACTATACAGGAATTAATCAGGAATCATTAACTGATTTAAATAGCAAACGAAAAATGAAATTTACACTACAACATACCGACCCGCAAAGCAAAGCCAGGGTTGGACTTATTGAAACCGATCACGGACAGATACAGACGCCGATATTTATGCCTGTAGGTACGGCAGCAACGGTAAAGGCGGTTCACCAGCGTGAATTGAAAGAAGATATTAAAGCGCAGATCATTTTAGGAAATACTTACCACTTGTATTTGCGTCCGGGCCTGGATGTTTTAAAAAATGCAGGTGGTTTGCATAAATTCAATGGTTGGGATCGTCCTATTCTTACAGATAGCGGAGGGTACCAGGTGTTTTCACTTGCCAACCAACGTAAATTGACTGAAGAAGGAGCTACCTTCAAATCGCATATTGATGGGTCAAAACATTTGTTCACTCCCGAAAATGTAATGGACACGCAACGCATTATCGGTGCAGATATTATTATGGCCTTTGATGAATGTGCGCCTTATCCCTGCGATCAACGCTACGCGAAAAACAGTATGGAAATGACGCATCGCTGGTTAGACAGGTGTATCAATCGTTTTGATTCAACGGACCCTTTATATGGATATTCGCAAACACTTTTCCCGATAGTACAGGGGAGTACCTACAAAGATCTGCGTGAACGTTCGGCAGAATTTATTGCTTCGAAAAATCGCGAAGGAAATGCCATTGGCGGATTATCGGTAGGTGAGCCAGCTGAGGACATGTACGAAATGACAGAGTTGGTGTGTAAGATCCTTCCGGCAGATAAGCCACGTTATTTAATGGGAGTAGGTACACCGATGAACATTTTAGAAAGTATTGCCCTTGGTGTGGATATGTTTGATTGCGTGATGCCAACACGAAACGCCCGCCATGGATTGTTATTTACTCAGAATGGGATCATCAATATCAAAAACGAAAAATGGAAAAATGATTTCTCGGTACTGGATGAAAACGGAACAGCATACGTAGATCATCAATACACAAAAGCATATCTTCGTCACCTTGTTATTTGCAATGAATTCCTTGCGGCGCAAATCGCTAGTGTACATAACCTTGCTTTTTATTTATGGTTGGTTACTGAAGCGCGTCAACAAATCCTGGCAGGAACATTTATAGATTGGAAAAATAAAATGGTAAAGCAAATGGCGGTAAGGCTTTAGCCATTCCGGTTTATTGTTTTTTTGCTACAGGAGCAGTGTTCAAGGCTTTTTCTATACGTGCAGCAATTTCATCGGCAATTTTCGAAAGGTAAGAAGAAGCAATTTTTGAAGGAGTATTTATATTCGGAGGAAATGTTGTTTTGCTGATCCCTGAATTGATTTCTTTTCCTTCAGCATTAAAAACAGTATAATGAACAGTTAATGTTCGGATTGGTTCATTTGATATTCCATTAGCAGGAAGCTCGCTGGTGATATCAAATTGGTTTATGAAGAGAAATACATCCGTTTTGTATTTGGTTTTGAATGACGGTAAAAGTTCCTTGCTTTTGATCTTTGCGTTCATGAATTTACCATTCACATCGGTTTCCGCGGCGAGTTGTCCTTTTTGTATTCCTCCCTTTCCTTTATCGGATTTTGCGGCTTCAAATTTATTTTGGTTCGGAACCTTATCAAACGAATAGTTGAGATTTTCGTAAGTTTTTACAAGGTCTTTCCTGTATTTGGCTGTGTCGTCGAGGAAAGACATCACTTCCATTTTCTTTTTTACGCTTTTGTATAATTCTTCATCTAAACCAAAGCGAAAACTTTCTTTGATCTTTTTCTGATCCCATTTTGTTTCAGCATTGATTTTGTGATCGATCTGGCTTATATACATGCGCGACTCAAACGGAATAATAAGCACCTTGTGTTTTGTAGCTACCGCGCTCTCATTACTGAGGCTGGGCTTGGAACTATTGCTGATGGTAGTTTGCGCGGAAACAACTATACTTCCAACAAGAAATAGAGCAGTTAAAAGTATGTGTAGTTGTTTTATCATTTAAACAAACCTATAATGTCATTTCCATTTGCGTACAGCATCAATAGCAATAAAAATGCCATACCTACATATTGCGCGTAAGTAAGGAATTTAACGCTGGGGGCACGGCGGGTAATCATTTCCCACAAGGTAAATAATACGTGGCCGCCATCCAATGCGGGAATAGGAAGCAGGTTCATAAAAGCAAGGATAATAGAAATAAAAGCTGTCCTGATCCAGAAATCTTCCCAAACCCATTCGCTTCCAAAGATCTTACCCATCGAAATAAACCCACCAACATGTTTGTAACCGCCGGTGCTTGGTGAAAGGATCAGTTTGAATTGATCAATGTATTGCCCAAGTTTTGTGAAGGTCATTTTTACACCTGCCGGAAAAGATGCAAAGAAGCCATAATCTGTATGAACCAGGCGCATCTCTTTAAGGCTATCCAGTTGTTTGATGGAAGAAATAAAATCAAGTTCGGTACTTCCTTCTGCAGATACTTTTACGTTAGGAATCTTAACTTCCTGGCCATTTCTTAAAACGGTAACAGTAATGGTTTGATTTTTTTTATCTTTTATCAAACCTTTCCACTCGTCAAAGTAAGTTACTTTTACAGAATCATTCAACGCCACTATTTTATCGAATCGTTTGAAACCCGTTTTTGCATTCAGCAAAGTATCGTTCATATCGTCGATATAAAACGGAATGCGGGGCGGCAATAAGCTTGCTTTTTGATTGGTGGCAATTTTGTCGATCAGGTCAACTGGCAGATCAAGGTTTACCTGTTTGCCTTCACGCTCCACAACAATTTGTTTTGCGCTGATTACAGCGGGAATCAAATCATTATAATATTCTATTGTTTTTCCATCAACGGTAACAATCTTATCTCCTGTTTGAAAGCCGAGACTTTTTGATAAACTATCGGAAGCGGTTATGCCGGCTTTTACCTCAGTCATGGGTAATTTATCTTCACCCCAAACAAACAGCACCATTGCATAAATCAAAAACGCCAGCAATACATTCACAATAATACCGCCAAGCATAATGATCAAACGTTGCCATGCCGGTTTGGAACGGAATTCCCAGGGCTGTGCCGGTTTTTTCAATGCTTCAGTATCCAAACTCTCATCTATCATCCCGGAGATTTGCACATAACCTCCAAGCGGGAACCAACCTAAACCATATTCTGTATCGCCTACCTTTTTCTTGAAAAGTGAAAAATTAAGTACACCGGGAAGTGGAAACAGGAAATCGAAAAAAAGATAAAATTTCTCTACACGTGTTTTGAACATACGTGCTGCTATAAAATGTCCACCTTCATGAAAAGCGATAAGGATGGATAAACTCAGTAAAAGTTGAAGTGCCTGTATCAATGCAAATAAAATTTAAGCTGTAAAGATAACAAGGTTTTGCCTTAAATCAGCATTTCACAGGTAAATTTAGGAATCTTAACGGATATGCCTTTTGGGACCGGGTTAAGGTGTCAATGTGATGATGTTATTGGTGAGATGAGCGAGCATGTATGCACTTGCCGGGTGCAATTTAGAAGAGCCTTTGTATTCTTCATCATCCGTAAGCAAAAGTACAATTTCTGCTTCAGAACGCTCTGCATAATCTACTACCGCTTTCCCGATGGAATCACCTTCATCCATGCTACAGCGCATAATTTCGCCTGTGCAGTCACACCCCGAACGTTCGATGAAATTTACAAGGTGTTGCAGTTGATAGATGTAACGGTTCAGTGTGTAATCATTCACATCAAACACAACGCACATCAAACGAATAAGTGCGCTATTAAAAAAGTGAGAAAAGAAAATGGCGTTGCTGATTTTCTTTTTATTCTCTAGCGTAACATCCAGTGGTAAAAGTATGGAGCTGATTTCATTTAACCCAAGGCTGTTTTTGAAAATTACAACAGGTATCTTCGATTTTTCAATGATCTTTATGGAAATGTCACCAATAGATTGGGTGCTGTATTCTTCGTTTGTTTCCTTATTGAGAAGTATGGCAGAAGCATCGAGTTCGTAAGAAAAATTCATGATCTCATCGGCTATTTCACCTTGCCTTACTACGGCTTCTGCACGCAAGCCTTTTTTGCTGAGCCAGTTGTTTAATTTTTCAAGCTCTTCCTTTTCATTCGTATCCTTTGAATATACTGAAATAGCAAATAATTTGAATTTAGTGTCGGTTTTAAAAGCGTTGATGGATTCAACCAATCGTTCGCACGACAACGAAAATTTTATCGGAATTACTATCTTATATTCGGATTTAATCATTACTTTGTAATGCGAAATTAGAAATCATTTTGATTTAAAACTATTTTTTAGATTGAACCATAAATTATGACCACCAAGCAGCAATTTTTTCCTGAAACTGAATTAATAGTAACCGATAAAAAAACGGTTTACCACATTGACCTTGCACCCGATCAGATCGCAGACGACATTATTGTTGTGGGTGACCAGGGAAGGGTCCAGAAGATATCGAAGTACTTTTCGAAGATTGAGCACAAGGCCGAACACCGCGAGTTTGTTACTCATACCGGTTTGTTTAATGGAAAACGTGTAACTGTACTTTCAACAGGTATCGGAACGGATAATATTGATATTGTTGTGAATGAATTAGATGCCGCGGTTAATATCGACCTGGAAAAGCGTGTGCTGAAAGAAAAAATGAGATCGCTTAACATCATTCGTTTGGGAACCAGCGGAGCATTACAGGCTGAGATCCCGGTTAATGGATTGGTGGTTTCGCAATATGGTTTGGGCCTGGATGGTCTTCTTAATTTTTATGAGGGTTACGAAAAGCTGAACGAAAACCACATTTCAGAGGCTTTTATGAAGCATATGGACTGGACAGGTAATTTGCCGTATCCGTATTGCTATAAAGCAGATGAAACACTTTTCAATAAATTCAAAGAAGGAAATCACAGCGGGATCACGGCTACAGCTCCCGGATTTTATGGTCCGCAAGGCAGAACATTGCGCCTGAATCCATTTAAACCGGATCTAAATGAAAAACTTACCGCTTTCGATCTTAATGGCTTAAAGGTTACCAATTTTGAGATGGAAACTTCTGCCTTGTATGGTTTGGGAAAAATGCTAGGGCATAATTGTTTAACAGTTTGCGTTATTATTGCCAACAGGGTGCGAAAAGAGTTTACCACCGACTACCACAAGAGTGTGGAGGGTTTAATTGAAAAAGCCCTGGAGAGATTAACAGCCTGATTGTTAAAAAAAACAAAAGCCTTTACCCCCTGTCTTGCCTATCAGCGCTATTTTTGTAGTGTATGGCAAGCCGCATATCAAAAAAAGAAATATCTGCCCTGATCACACTGTTGGATGATCCGGATGAAGGAATCTACACACATGTGAAAGATAAATTCATTTCCTTCGGAACAAAGGTGATTCCTCACCTGGAGCTGGCATGGGAAGGTTCTTTTGATATGATTATTCAAAAGCGTATCGAAGAGATCATTCATACTATTCAATATGAAACGGTAAGCAAAGAGATCGTGAGCTGGGCTAAAAAGGAACAGGATAACCTGCTGAAAGGGATTTTACTTATCGCTCGTTACCAATACCCTGACCTCGATGAAGAGAAGCTGATCAAACAGGTGAACCAGATCAAGCAGGATGTATGGCTCGAAATAAATGATGAGCTTACAGCGCTTGAAAAAGTAAAAATCATTAATCATATCCTTTTTGATGTACACCAATTCAGTGGGAATATCGCAAATTACCATGCCCCGCAAAACTCTTTTTTTAATGCGGTATTGGAAAGCAAAAAAGGAAACCCGGTTTCATTGGGAATTTTATACATGATCATTGCCCAGGAATTGAAGATTCCAATCTATGGGGTTAATTTACCTGAGCATTTTATTGTAGCATATGTTGATGAGTTTGCAAACCTCTTGAAACTTTCGGATGATCATTCGGAAGCTGATAATGTATTGTTTTACATCAATCCATTCAGCAAAGGAATTATCTTCAGTAAAAACGATATTGACCAGTTTTTGCAGCAATTGAAACTCGATCCGAAATCCTCATTCTACAAGCCTTGCAGCAACCTGGAGATCATTAAACGTGTGATCAGGAACCTGATTTATAGCTATGAAAAACTAGGACACGTAGAAAAAATAGAAGAGCTGAATGTACTTCTGAACTCACTTGATAAAATAGTTTAACCCCGTACATGACAAAAGGAACTTTGTATTTATTGCCTTCCGGAATGGGGAACAATGATCCTTTAAGAATTATTCCGCAGTATAATATTCACATCATGTCATCCATAAAACACTTTATAGTGGAAAATGGAAAAACAGCCCGCGTCTTTTTAAAAGATACAGTCCCGGGAATTGTGTTGCAGGAAAGAAGCTATTATGAATTGAATAATCATACCGAGGCAAAGGATTTTGTTGAATACCTGAAACCATTGACTGCAGGTGAAAATGTAGGATTGATGAGCGAAGCGGGTTGTCCTGGTATTGCTGATCCGGGGGCGGAAATAGTAAAACTTGCACACGAGCAGGGAATTAAAGTAGTTCCGTTAGTTGGTCCGTCTTCTATTTTCATGGCCTTAATGGCAAGCGGGTTTAACGGGCAAAGCTTCGCGTTTAATGGTTACCTGCCAAAGGACAAACATGAACGTTCGAGAAAAATAAAAGAATACGAACGGATGGCCGCTACAAAAAATCAATCACAACTTTTTATTGAAACGCCTTATCGCAATGAACAGTTGTTGCAGGAACTATTGCAAACATTGCCTCCTGCGTCAAAACTCCTGATTGCTTGTGACATAACTACAGCAAACGAATACATTAAAACAAAGTATGTAGCAGATTGGAAAAAGCAAACGCTTCCTGATCTCAGCAAGCGTCCCTGCATTTTTGGAATAGGATAATTTAAGGTGCCGAAGAAATTTCAGGAATTTCTTTTCCCCTTTGCTTGTAAAGAAAAAAGATCATTCCTGTTACAATTAAAGTGCTGCTTAGCATAAGCGGCCAGCCTACAGCCTGTTCACTTTTGCTAAGCGGATCATCAGTAATCGTTCCTGTTGCAAAAACCATTACCACTGCAAATGCATTGTTTACAGTATGCGCAATTATTGGGATCCATAAATTGTTGGTGTAAGCATATAAGTACCCTAAAACTGCACCAAGCAGCATGCGCGGAATAAACCCGAAGAATTGCAGGTGGATTGCGCTGAATAATATAGCTGTTAACCAAACCGCAACATGAAGATTAACTTTATTTTCGATCAGCAATCGTTGAATAAGGCCTCTGAAAAAAATCTCTTCACTTAAACCTGCCATAAATGCAACTACAAACAGGTTAAGTATAAATCCGCCCGTTGATTTATCGGCAAAAAATAATTCAACGGTTTGGGCAGCAGCCTGCTCTTTTACGCGCATCCAGTTTTCTATTCCGCTCATGGCTTCCGGAAGATGCATGTTCGAATTCATTACTGAAGTACCGCTCACAAGCGGAAGTGCAACAATACAAACAAGAAGGCCAACTAAAAGATGTGCGATCTTCGGGCGTTTGCCAAGATTGAGGAATTTTAATTTTTCTTTTCTCAACACCACGCTGAAAAGAACAACCGGTAAAATAAAAACAAACAGAACAGCTACAGCCTGGATCACCTTCAGCATAGTAATCATGCTGGTGTTGTCTTTGTATTGTGCAAGTGCTCCTGTATCTTCTCCAAGCCCGCTAAACAGGGCAAGTATGAATAAGAACATTAAGGCAAGCCCCAGTTGAAACCAAAGTGGAGCGCGGTGTTTTGCAATAACAGTTTCAGTTTTTAATTCTTCCATTTTGTATAACTCACTATTTTACTTTTTCGTATTCTGCAACAACAAACTCCATCAGGTCTTTAATGTATGCTTCAGAGAAATCAAATTTGATTCCTGCAGCTTTATAAAGCTCAGGGATAGTTTTGGTATATCCTAATTTTAATGCGGCTTTGTATTGTTCAAGTGCTTTGGCAGGATCTTTTTTGTAATTGCGCCAAACAGCAATGGCGCCCAGCTGTGCGAAACCATATTCGATATAATAGAATGGTACTTCGTATAAATGTAATTGCCCTTGCCATCCTCTTTTTTGCGCATCTTCAAATCCGCTGAAATCAACTTCGCCTGTTCCGAATTCTTTTACGATTTTCAACCACTCTGCATATCTTTCTTCCACACTTTGTTGTGGATGCTGATATACCCAATGCTGAAATTTATCGATGCTGGCGATCCATGGAAGTGTTTTCAATATTTTCTCCAACTGTTCTGCTTTAGCTCTTTTTAAGTCGTCTGCGTTTGGAAAGAACACATCCCAATGTTCCATAGAAATTAATTCCATGCTCATACTTGCAAGCTCTGCAACTTCTGATGGAGTTCCTTTAAAATCTGTCAGCTCAAGGTCATTACATAAAAATGCATGTACAGCATGTCCGCCTTCATGCACCATAGTAACCACATCTTTCAAGGTACCTACAGCATTCATAAAGATAAACGGAACACCTGATTCATAGAGCGGATAATTGTATCCCCCGGGCGCTTTGCCTACACGCGATTCAAGATCAAGATGACCAAGGTCACGCATGGTGTTGATGCATTCAGCAAAAAACGGATCCACCGATTTAAAACATTCGATTGTTTTTGCGGTAAGCTCAGCACCTGTTTCAAAAGGCTTCAGCGCTTGTTTACCCGTAATGTCGAATTCTGTATCCCAAGGCTTATAGCTTTCGTATCCGATTTTTTGTTTGCGTTCCTGTTCCGATTTTTTGTTGATGGGTACAATTGCCGAAGCTATGGCATCATGAAAATTGTAGCAATCTTTTATGGTGTAATCAAAACGGCCAAGCTCTTCAAATTTGTAATCCCTGTAATTATCGAAGCCGGTATTTTTTGCAACCTGTGTTCGTAAACCAATCAGTTTGTCGTAAAGTTCGTTCAATGCGGTTTCATCTTCCGACTTTCGTGCCTGCATTTTACGGTAAACACTTTCTCTTAATGCACGGTCTGTTGATTTAAAATAACTGGCTGCTTTTTGAAGTGTAATTTGTTTTCCTTCAAATTCAATGGTTTGAGCCGAAGATATTGCTCCGTATTTTTGTGATTCGTTATTGATCTCTGTATTTAAAGGAATATTTTGTTCACGGAATAATTCAAGGTTTTTCTTTAATCCTCTTATGAATACAAAATATTTTTCCTTATCCAATTCGTTCACCAGTTTATTCTCTACCAGTTTTTTCTGAAGCTGGTTCGAAATAGGGGCGATCTTTGGTTCTATTTCTTCAACAAAAAAAGTATAATCGTTCAACAACGTTTCGTTTTGCGTGTCGCAGGTCATTTTAATATAGCGCCACGCGTAATTTTCGCTAACTACTGCATCCAGTTCACTCCAGTCTTTTAGCCATTGTTCGAGCTTGGGCACCGACACTATTTCGCGGTCAGAAAGGTTTTTGTAGAAAGGTTCGAGATCGGTCCAATCCTTAATAACAATAGTTTCCGGGACAAAAGATCTTTTCAGTTTGAGTTTATTTTCTATGGTCATATTCAACTAAAATGGGAATTGCAAAGATGCGGTAAAATAATGCTGTTGATATACGCGGAAAGGAATAAAAAAGTTTGATGTTTATTGATATTTACTAAAACGTTTTAATCGATTGATAATCATTTGATTATAAAATTAATTTTTGCGCATCGGTCTTATATTCAACAAAATATGCGCTAAAAAACAGATTTTGAAATCTGACAAATTGTGTTAAATTTGATTAAAACCATAATTCTATGAAAAAA
>DASWXS010000399.1:0-9651 GCA_036405375.1 Bacteroidia bacterium | reverse complement strand
TCAGCATAACACCTGGCATTACCGGCGCATCAGGAAAATGACCTTTAAAAAACTCCTCGTTCAATGTAACATTCTTTACCCCAATAATGTGCTCTAAGCTGATTTCCATGATCTTATCGATCAATAGCATTGGCTGGCGATGGGGAAGAATTTTCATGATATCATTGATATTATAAACCGGAGGCGCAGTCATATCAATTTTAGGAAGGAATTTATCAGAAGTTTCTTTCTTAATTACCTCTTTCAATTTTTTAGCGAAAGCCACATTTCCTGCATGTCCCGGGCGGGCAGCAAGAATATGAATTTTCATTGGTTTTCCAACCAGTGCAAGGTCACCAACAATATCCAATAATTTGTGACGTGCAGGTTCGTTGTAGTACTGAAGTTTAATTGTATTCAATACTCCTTTTTCCTTTACCTCAATATCTTCTTTATTGAATACCTTTTTCAGGTATGCGAGTTTGTCTGCAGGAATTTCTTTATCTACAAGTACAATTGCGTTATCCAGGTCCCCACCTTTGATCAGGTTGTGTTGTAACAATGCTTCTAATTCGTGAAGGAATACAAATGTTCTGCAACGTGAAATCTCACTTTTAAATTCAGTGATATCATACATCGAAGCATGCTGCGTTCCCAATACTTCCGAATTATAATCAACCATTACTGTACAGCGAAATGTTTCCTGTGGTACCGCAAGCATTTCTACTTTCTTGATCGGATCTTCGTAAGTAAGGTTCTCTCTTAACTCAAAATATTCTCTTTCGGCTTCCTGTTCAACGATCTCTGCCGCTTCCAATGCTTCAATGAATTTGATAGAACTTCCATCCATAATAGGCATTTCAGGGCCATCGATCTGGATAAGACAATTATCAATCTCTAATCCCATTAATGCTGCTAGCACATGCTCTGTTGTATGGACTTTTACACCATTTTTTTCAAGCGTTGTTCCACGTGATGTATCTGTTGCCAGGTCAGCATCGGCTTCAATAATCGGGTGTCCTTCCACATCTATGCGTTGGAATTTGAACCAGTGATTTTCAGGTGCAGGATTAAATGTTATCGTAACTTTCTTCCCTGTGTGTAAGCCAACTCCTGTAAGCGATACAGGATTTTTTATCGTACGTTGTTTTATCATTTTCTGAACCTATTTTGTAATATCGTTTATCTTTTTTTCTATCTCTCTTAATTTATCGTTCATCTTAGGCAAGCCCCGGAAAAGCACATAGCTTCGTTTGTAATCACCAATGGAATACGCCGGTGATCCCTGCACAATTTCACCAACTTTATCTATAGTATTTCCAATTCCTGATTGCCCCGCGATTTTTACCTCATCGGCAATTTTTATATGGCCGATAATTCCAACCTGCGCAGCTATCATACAATTCTTTCCAACCTTTGTTGAACCAGCAACTCCGGTTTGTCCTGCAATTACGGTATTCTCCCCGATCTCCACATTATGAGCGATCTGAACAAGATTATCAAGTTTTACTCCTTTACGAAGAATGGTTGAACCAAGAGTAGCGCGGTCAATTGAAGTGTTAGATCCGATCTCAACATGATCTTCAATAACCACATTCCCGATTTGCGGAACTTTGTTGTATACTTCTCCGTTATTAGGTGCAAAGCCAAAACCATCACTTCCTATCACACTACTTGCGTGAATGGTGCAATGATTCCCAATAACACATTCGTGATACACTTTAACACCTGCAAACAAAGTAGTATTGTTTCCAATCTTCACATTGTCGCCAACGTATGATTGTGGGTATATTTTTGTGTTATTGCCGATAACAGCGTTTTCCCCAACATAGGCAAAAGCTCCGATATAACAATCAGTACCTATTTTTGCTGTTGGGTGGATAAATGAAGGTTGTTCTATCCCTTTTTTATCGCCTTTTAGTTGCGTGTATAGTTCCAGTAACTTTGCAAAAGATCCATAAGCGTCATCCACACGAACAAGGGTGCTTTTTATCGGTTTTTCGGGAACAAAAGTTTTATTTACCACTACAATACTTGCATCTGTAGAGTAGATATAATTAGTGTACTGGGGATTTGCAAGGAAAGATAAGGTGCCTGGTTTACCTTCTTCAATTTTGGAAAGGTTATTTACCGTTATTTTGGCGTCTCCGTCTACGGTTCCGCCCAGCAAACCTGCTATTTGTTCTGCCGAAAATTCCATCTTTCAAATATAGTGGAAATTCCGATTAGTTGGAGGAGTTAAAAAGCCTGCTCCCGTGTTTTTTTAGACCGCTAACCTTCGCCAAGTACCAAAACAAAAAGGCCCCGGATTAACCAGGGCCTTTAAATTATAGTTTGATCTTATTAATTCAATTTGAAGTTGATCGGTAAGTTGTAGTAAACGGGAACAGTACGTCCGTTTTGTTTACCAGGCTTCCATTTTGGCATTGCTTTCACAACACGGATAGCTTCCTTTGAAAGACCTTCTCCGCCATTTACACCACGCAGGATAACTACATCGTTGATAGAACCATCAGGCTGAACAACGAATTTCACGAATACTTTACCCTGGATACCAGCTTCTTTCTCAACCTGAGGATAGCTGATGTTTTTCTGTAAATATCCCATTAATTCGCCCATTCCACCCGGGTATTCCGGCATCTCTTCCACTACGGTAAAGATCTCAGGTGCTTTTTCCTCCACAACACCGGTACCGGTATTTTCGGTAGGAATTACAACCTCATCTCCAGAACCTTCCTGGGTAACTGTACCTACATTAGTTTCGGTTAGCGTTTCCTGTGGAGGAGGTGGATCTGTTTCCACTGCATCATCCTTGATCACCGGAGGCACGAACTTCACCATTTCAATTGCTGGTGGCGGTGGCGGTGGTGGTGGTGGTGGTGGTTCACTCTTATCTAAAGGAGGAGGAGTTAAATCAATTGCTGCCACGTCAATTACAGGACCTTTCTTTTCCGCGATCTTTATCCCCATGATAGCTTTTATTCCAAAAGCTAATCCCGTTGATAAAAGCATGGATCCAAGAACGATCACAACCGTTTTGTTGTAATTTGTTCTGATCTCGTAAGCTCCGTAATTCTGGTTCCTTCCCTCAAAAACAAGATTGTTACGCAAGGGGGAAGTAACATTGTTCCATTTAAAATAATAACCAAACACAACCGCAATTATGGCGGTTATGGCTATTATTATGATTACTGCTATTAACATGTTTTTAATTTTTAATGATTAATAATCTTAAGAACTGTTTCCTTTTTACATTTAGATGTTATGAAGAAACACATTCCATAAATTATTATTTAATTTTTGCCTGCAACAGGTTAAATTCACTCTGTGTCATATCAACTCCGATCACACGCTTACCTACATCACATACTTTTAATTCATCCAGCATATCGATGGCATTTTTATAAGTAGCCTGATCGTCTGTTTTGATAAGTACAGTAATTGCTCTGGTATCAGCCATTACCTTATTTACATTTTGTGTGATAGTTGTATCAGCAAGTTTTTTAGACGTGCCTTCCTCCGTAACTCTTTTTTTCTCGGAGATCGCCCATGCATTCATATCCAAAAGGAGCTTGTGCAAGCCGTCTTTAGAGAAATTCGTTTCTAGGAGCTGTGTAGCTGGCCTTCCTTTTGGATCACCTTCAGGCACAAATTCTTTCGCATAATAGAATATACGATCGTCTTTAGTCAATAAAAATGTTAAACCATTTTTTACTTCCTGAGGTTTTTGATCTGGAGGAGGTTCTGCAGGTAAACTTAAATCCATTGCTTTTGGCTTGCTGAATGTTGATGTCAATACGAAGAATGTCAACAAGAGGAAAGCCAAATCCACCATGGGCGTCATATCCACACGGGTTGACTGCTTCTTGGCTCTTTTCTTGCCACCTTTGTGGCCACCGCCGCCGCCTTCTGCTATTTCTGCCATGTTTTAGTGTTTTTTTCCTCCTTTAGCCGGTGCTTTTTCGCCACCTTCCATTGAAGTAATTAAGTTAAACTGATAAATTTTTATATCTGTAAACGTTTTAAATACATCTTTTACATAAATGTATTTTACCTTGCTATCAGCTTTAATTGCATAGCGTGGTTTTTCACCTTTAAATTCTTTCCCTGCATCCTTTGCTTCATCCTTAGCTCTTTTATAAACCGCATTTGCTTCCTGTGCTGCAAATAAGATCCAGTCTTTTAGCTGTGGATTTTTCAAAGAATCGTTAGGAACACCTTTTTGAGGTTGAAATTTTAAACGCTCTCCTTCAGTAGCATCCAGATATTTAGGAAGGTCTTTAATATCAACACCGAAACTTGAAAGTCCACCGAACTTCCTAAGCTGGTCTGCATTAAATGTAACCTTATATTTATCTGACATGCTCTTTAATGCATTCATTTTAGCTTCTGCATTACTGATCCCAAAAAACGGGCGACCTAACTGGTCAACCGTAACCATGATGGTGTTTTCGGGAAGTAATTTATCCGACTGGGAAGATGGTGGATCAACCACTACCGGCTCAGCCATACGGAAAGAAGCAGTAAGCATAAAGAATGTTACAAGGAGGAACGCCAAATCCACCATCGGAGTCATATCGATAGACGGTGAACTTTTATGTATTTTAATTTTTGGCATTATCTCTTTTTTATACTGTTTCTACTAGTTCTATTCAACACTTATTCAATTATTCCACTCCGGATTATTTTCCTGAAGTTTGGAATTCCTGAATAATAGTGAAACCAGCCTCATCCATTGCATAAGTTAACTGGTCAACACGGTTAGAGAATAAGTTGTAGAAAATGATCGCTAAAGCAGAAGATAAGATACCAACAAGGGTATTTACAAGAGCCTCAGAGATACCTGTTGCAAGAGCTGCAGTATCAGGAGTACCAGCGCTAGCCAAGGCACCGAATGCACGGATCATACCAACAACCGTTCCGATAAGACCGATTAGGGTACCGATAGACGCACAAGTTGAAATGATAACCATGTTTTTTGACAACATTGGTAACTCAAGAGCAGTAGCTTCTTCCAACGCTTTTTGAATTGCGTGAACTTTAGCTTCTTTATCCATGTGAGTATCGTTTTGAACAAATTGGTATTTAATTAAACCTTCTTTCACAACATTTCCTAAAGAACCTCTTTGTTTATCGCACTCAGCAATAGCAGTATCTAAATCACCCTGAGCGATAAGATCTTTGATTCTTGCAACAAAAGCAGAAACGTTACCACGACCTGTAGCTTTTGAAATAGTGATCAAACGCTCGAAGAAGAAAGTAAGTACAGTGAAGAATACACCCAATAGCATTGGTACGATGAAACCTCCTTTGTACATGTTACCCCAGAAATTGATTGGGTGACCTTTTTCAGGACCGTCGGCATCAAAGTTACCCGGACTTCCTAATAAGAATTTGTAAACAATTGTTCCGATTCCAAGGCAAATTAAAATTGCCAATAAGGACACGATAAATGAAAATCCGCCTGATGTTTTGTTGTTACTCATATTACTTGTTTTTAATTGTTTCTTTTTGTTATTCTTTTTTGGTTTTAACAGTTGCCAAACATACTAAAATACTTTCAAAAGTAAAAGACCCGGTTTTTACCTTTTTATTAAGATTTTATCCAGTTTTAAATTAACTTCAAACCAGACGTAAAAGTATATCAGATTTCACAAAAGTGTATAGGAATTTGATAAGTGGCAGGGAATACCGAATAAATGGCGGGTTATTTTGGGTTCCGGGTTTGCAGGTCCAGGTTCATAAGCCAAGTGCTATAACAAAGTCGCTAAAACCTCAAACTTGTTTGCCCATAGGCGCGAAATAATTAAAGTTCAAAAACCTCGCCTTTCACAGGGATTTCCACATGCGCAAAACCTTCATTCAGCAAGCGTTGCCGCCAAACCAGCTTGGTATCTTTTTCTCCGTGTACCAGGAACATCTTTTTAACCTCCCTTTTATCCTGGCAGCTGAGAAACTTCAGCATTTCCTCGTAATCTGCATGCGCGCTATAAGAAGAAATAACTTCGATATCTGCTTTTACCTCATGCTCTTCTCCGAAGATGTTCACTGATTTTTCGCCCCTGATCAGCTTTCCTCCCAATGAGGAAGGAGAAGCGTAACCTACCGCCAGTATGGTGTTTTTCGGATTAGAAAGCGCGTGTGCTATGTGATGTTTTACCCTTCCTGCTTCCATCATTCCTGAAGCAGAAATAATGATACAAGGTTGATTATATTCATTCAGCCGCATAGAATCTTCTTTCTTCTGAATATAGATCAGTCCTTCGAAACCGAATGGATCCGGATCGGTTTTGATGTACTCCTGTAAACCTGCATTGAGGTATTTTACGTACTTGCGTGTAATATTTGTTGCACTTACAGAAAGCGGGCTGTCTACAAATATTTTTAATCCATGTGGCAAGAGGTCGGCGTTCTTTAATTTATCCAATACAAATACTATCTCCTGTGTTCTTCCCAAACTAAAGGCCGGGATGATCAATTTTCCTTTTTTCTCCACGCAGGTCTTTTTCACTACTTCCAGTAAGCGTATTTCTGCAGGGCCACCTTTTTCGTGCAGTTTATCTCCATAAGTAGATTCACAAATGATATAATCAGCCTGGGGAAAGGGCTCCGGGTCTTTTAATAACATATCAGTATACCTGCCGATGTCGCCTGTAAAAGTTAAATGTGTTATTTTTCCATTTTCCTTCGCAACAATATTTACCGCTGCACTTCCCAAAATATGCCCTGCATCTGTAAAAGAAAAAGAGAGCTCTTCATTAATAGCAAAACTGGTGTGATAAGTAATCGGGTGAAACATATCAACCGTGCGTTCTACATCGGCATTGGTATATAAAGGTTCCAGCGGTTCCTGTCCTCTTTTCTTTCTGATTTTATTGATGAATTTTATATCGGCTTCCTGTATGTGTGCACTATCACGCAAAAGTATTTCCGCCACTTCAGCAGTAGCTTCAGTACAATAAATTTTGCCCCTGAAACCCTGGTTTACCAGGAAAGGGAGATTACCTGAATGATCGATGTGGGCATGTGATAATATCACTGCAGTAAGTTTGGAAGGATCGAGTCCAAGGTGCGAATTCATTTCCGCGGTTTGCTTTCCCATTCCCTGGTAAAGGCCACAATCAAGAAGTACCTGCATTCCTTTTTCAGTAATCACTAAATGTTTGCTTCCTGTAACAGTTTCAGTTGCACCTATAAATCTGAGCTTCATACGTTAATCTTTAAAGGAATGAAAGTACTGAATTTTATGCCAATGATGGAAATAAAAAAGGCCATCTTAATGATGGCCTTTTACTTTATATCTTAATGCGAGAGCTATTGAAGAGTTCCTTCTCTTTTCGCTTTTTTAGTTTGTTGCATGATTATGTAAATACGTGCAAAAACAAGAACTGAGATCAATACCCATAGTGGATAATTAAGATTGTTCCCGATCGGTTTCATAAAAGAAAAACACCATGTAAAAAAATCTCCTATTGCTGTCCAAAGTTCTGTCCAAGTCATAGCTTAATTTGTTAAGTTTGCGCAACAAAAGTACAAAGAATTAGCAAACTTCAAAATTGGTAGCCCGTTTTTTTAAAAATAACGACAAATTAGGATTTGTTTTATTACCAGTGGCTGCAATTGCGGCATGGTCGTTCGCATTGATCCTGCCCGGTTTCAACACATTGTTCGTAGAGAACAGCTTTATTTTTTCTTTGTTCGCTAAAAAAATTCCTTTCTGGCTTATTGCCGCATTCAATCTTATTTCGCTGATAACAGGCGCGTACATGATAACTTTTTTGTGCATAAAACAGGAAATAAGCGACAAACAAAACCTGATTCCGGGTTTCATTTATATTGTATTCGCATCGGTTCTTAATTGTACCTCCGCCCTACATCCATGCCTGATTGCAAATCTCTTCCTGATTGCATCGCTTCATCGTTTGTTCAGTATTTACCGTGAGGAGGTATCGCTTGCGGCGGTATTTGATTCAGCATTTTTTTTGGGAATAGGCGGATTATTTTACACTCCTGTATTCGCTTTCATTCTTATCCCGTTTATCAGCCTTATTATTCTGAAGCCTTTTAAACTAAGGGAATGGATTCTCGTAATTTGTGGATTCCTGCTGCCTTTATTATTAAGCCTGGCCTTACTTTTTTTGTTCAACAACCCGCTTGAATTGCTCCAAAACAGCATCTTGTCCTCATTTACTCCCGCGCATAAATTTGTTTTCGGGAAAGGCTCGTTTTTAATTCATAGTATCACGGCATTGCTGGTTTTTCTGGGACTTATCAATAGTTTCCTCAGAGCGGGCAATCCCAAGATAAAAACCCAGAAGATCAAAAATATTTTACTCTGGTGCTTATTGTTTGGTGCGGCAGCTGTTTTTACGCTTAATGAAGCTCCCTTCTTTTTTGGGATCCTGCTTATTGTCCCGATCTCAATATTTATCGGCGATTTCCTGGGGAATCTTAAAAACAGTGTATTACGCGAGTTTTTAACACTTTTATTGCTTGGTGCCTTTGTTTGTTCGAATCTTCAGGCAGCAGGTTATTTATAACCTGAATTAAATATCGTAAATTTGCGGTCTAATTTAATCATTCAAGAAAATGAAATTTGGCGTTGTTGTATTCCCCGGATCTAACTGTGATGAGGACATGGTTTATGTGTTAAAAAACATTATGGGCCAGGAAACTGTGAAACTGTGGCATAAGAATACCGACCTTGAAGGTTGTGATGTTATTGTTTTACCCGGAGGATTTTCTTACGGCGATTATTTAAGAAGTGGTGCTATCGCACGTTTCTCTCCAATCATGGATAGCATCATCGACCATGCGAATAAAGGAGGATACGTATTTGGAGTATGTAACGGATTCCAGGTGCTTGCGGAAGCTGGATTGGTACCTGGTGCTTTATTACACAATAACGAAAGAAAGTTTATTTGCAAAAACGTTTATATCAAAGCACAAAGCAACGACACTTTTGTAACCAATTCGGTTCCTAAAGACCGTGCGTTAAAAATTCCTATTGCACATGGCGAAGGAAGATTTTATGCTGACGAGAAAACGTTGAAAGAAATGAATGACAACGGTCAAATCCTTTTCAGATATTGTGATGAAAAAGGTGAGATCAACGATGATGCCAATCCGAACGGGGCATTGGAAAATATAGCCGGTGTTTGTAATGCCGGCAAAAATGTTTTTGGCATGATGCCTCACCCTGAAAGAGCTGCTGATGGGGAGCTTTCAAATGAGGACGGGAAATTCCTGTTTGAATCGATGCTGAAAAAAGCTGCGGTTTTAGGTTAATCAAACAACCCTTCATCTTTCATATTCCTTCTGTCCTTTTTGGTAGGGCGACCTGTTCCTTTTTCTCTCACAACAGGCGTATAAAATGCAGAAGGTTCTCTCTTAACCGGAACATAAGGCGGCGAATGATCTATGTAAAATGGTTTCATGGCTTCGGCACTTCCACGTTTATCAACAAGGTCGACCACTTCTATGATGCGTGAATAATCTTTATTGATTTTAATTACATAGGTATCTCCCCTCTTTACAGAATAAGAAGATTTTACATCGTGATCATTACATGTAACTTTACCTTTGTAACAAGCATCCGAAGCGAGTGATCTTGTTTTAAAGATCCTTATTGCCCACAGGTATTTATCTATCCGTACTTTTTCCAATTTATGA
>DASWXS010000398.1:0-3386 GCA_036405375.1 Bacteroidia bacterium | reverse complement strand
GTATTCGACAAGCATGTAAACATTGGTATTGAATCCCGGCATTTCCCGGTTTGGCTCAGGCATTTCAGAACTACGGTGGATAGTTTATTTGCAGGAGAAAAAGCTGAATTGGCGAAAACCCGTGCAGAGCTTATTGCTTATACTTTCGATAGTAAGCTGAGTAAAAAGTAATTTAGTGCGCTTCTGGCTTATTTAAACACATAGGGCACATAGTTTAAATAGAAAGGAAAGGCTTTTTGCAACACAGAGTTTCACTTCACATAAGTTGTTCAGAGGTAAAATCAGTTCACATTGAACAAACATGATTAAAATTAATCTATGTGCCCTATGTGTTTAAAGTAATTTAGTGTCCTCCTCCTGAAGAAGTAGTTTCGTAATCGATTCCCTGCCTTTTCAAAACCTGTTTTACTTTCCATCCGAAAAAAGCCAGGTATGAAAAGCAAATCACAGGTATAATATATGAGTAATGAATGCCTATGTACTCCGAAAGCTTACCCTGTGCAACCGGAATTACTGCCCCGCCCAAAATCATCATAATCAGTAACGAAGAACCCTGTGGCGTGTACTTTCCGAGTCCTGCAATTGAAAGAGCAAAAATACAAGGCCACATAACAGAACAAAAAAGTCCGCCGCTGATAAATGAATATACTGCAAATTTACCTATTGTCATTAATCCAATAATCATCATTACTGCAGCCAGTGTTCCAAATATCAGCATGGTTTGAGCAGGTTTTTCTTTTACAATATAAGAGCCTACAACCAGGACCAGGATAAATGGTCCGAAGCAAAGCAGATCATAGATAGGACTATCTTTTATGTTTTCGATAGGAGCACATTTTATATAGTTCACCAATATAATTACAGCATAGGCAACAAGAGGCAACACAAAGGTGAGCAGGTTTTTTGTAGACTGTTTCAGGCCAAAAGCATTGATAGCTCCGGTCCAGCGCCCGATCATAAGGCAACCCCAATACAAAGAAATATAGTGCACTGTTTTATCAGCTTCCAGGCCAAGAAAATCTGCCTGGCGCATTAATTCGGGTAAATTACTTTGTATGGAAACCTCAACACCTACATAAATAAATATAGCGATCATGCCAAGAATGAGCTGCGGATATTTAAATACGCCAAAACTAAAGCTCGCTTTTTCTTCATTACGAATTGGCGGGAGCTTCGAAAATCCGAGCAGGCAGGCGAAAGCAACGAAGGCGATGCCCAGGATCAGGTAAGGAGTTTTTACTGTTTCTAATCCTACATTAGTGTTCGAATTATTGATTCCACCGAATATAGCATAACCAACCAATAGCGGTCCAATGGTTGTTCCGAACGAGTTGATCGCTCCCGCAAGCGTGTTTCGGTGCGCGCCTGTTTCCGGGCTTCCAAGGGCAATAACATATGGATTTGCAACAATCTGCTGCAATGCAAAACCGAAAGCAACAAGGAATAAAGCAAGCAACATCATCGGAAATGAGTTTTGCCCCGCTGCTGGCACAAAAACCAATGTTCCCATAGCCGACATAAGAAGCCCGATGATCAGCCCTTTCTTATACCCGATCTTGTTTAAAGGGTCGCCGGCAAGAACCGACCATAAAAAGTAAACGAGTGAGCCAACGCCATAAGCAACATAAAAAGCCGAATCCACCAGCTGCGATTGCGCCTGCGAAAGATCAAAATGTTTCTTGAACAAAGGAATAAGGATTGTATTGGAAGCCGCCACAAAACCCCAAAAGAAAAAAACAGATATAAGAACGTAAAATGATCCCGGCGTGCGTTGTTTGTTTGGCTCCATATAACAGTAATTTGCTGCCTAAAGTATGCAATATTGATACACCTTATTCCTTGGTCCTATCATCTTATCAAACAAGAAATTAACATCTTTCCCGAACCCTCTTATGGTTTGTTTTTATTACTATCTTTATCGCTCTATGCGCGTTATAAAGCTTGTCATATTTTGCTGTCTTCTCTCATTGGTGAAACCAGCGTTTGCCCAGCTTTATAATTTCAAGGTTTTCAATAACAAACATGGCTTAGCAAATTCAACTGTAAATGCCATACATCAAAGCTCGGAGGGTTATATCTGGTTTGCCACGCAGGGCGGAGGTTTGAGCCGGTTCGACGGAAAAAGTTTCAGGAATTTCACAAAGGATGACGGGTTGATCAGTAATGATATATTATCTATTTACGAAGATGATCAGCATAATATCTGGGTAGGAACCATTGAAGGTTTATCAAAGTTCAATGGTAAAAGTTTTAAAAATTATTCTGAAAAGGATGGCGTTGGTAGCTACGAAATCTATAACATCAACAAGTCTTCCGATGGTAATATCTGGATCTCTACTTTTGGTGGCGGCATAAAAATAATAAAAGGCGATAAGGTTACACAAACGTTAGACACCAGTAACGCTCTTCCAACCAACAATGTATTTTGCACACTGGAGGATAAAGACGGATCGGTTTGGGTTGGCTTGTATTCCGAAGGTCTTGTAAAAATTTCCAAAGAAGGCAAATTGCTTCATCGTTTCAAAGACCTCAGGCCCGATCTCAGAAACTGTTCCGCGTTCAGTCTTGCTCAATCACCCGATGGAACGGTTTGGGTTGGAAGCGCAGGGAATGGCCTGTTCAAAGTAAAGAACAATAAGATCGAATACGTAAATTATCCTGCCATCGAAAAGGACATTGTTGGTAAAGTTATTGTTGATAAGTTCGAAAATGTTTGGGCTGCCGCCGACAACGGTTTGCTGCGAATAAGTAAAAACAATGAGTTTAAGCTGTTTGGTGAAAAGGAAGGTCTTTCCTCTATCCGTTGTCAAACCTTGTGCGAAGATTATGAAGGCAATATCTGGATCGGAACTTTGGGCGGAGGCGTTTGTATGTATAGGAACGAAGCCATTGTGAGTTTCACACAAAAAGATGGATTAAGCAATAATAAGATCTATGCCGTTCTAAGTTCAAAAAAATATTTGCTGGCAGGCTCACTCAGTGGTCTCGATTATTTTGACGGCGAACAATTCCGAAAAGTAAATGAGAAGTCGATTGTTAAAAGCGCTATTGCCTGCCTGTTTGAGGATAGTAAAGGAAACATATGGGTTGCTACTGAAGCAGAAGGAGTAGTAGTGTTTTCGTTCAACGGCGTTTCGTTCAACAAAATAAAACATTACACCATAGTTGACGGGAAAGTTGTTCAGCCCGCATATAAAATTACGGAAGATAAAGATGGTGTTATCTGGATCTCTACTTATGGTCATGGTTTGTTTAAGATCAAGAATGATGTTGCATCCAGTGTTATAGATAAAAACCTTACCGGTAGCGACATTTTACCAATCTATTGTAATGTTAACAACAAGCTGTATGCGGCCGTTAACCAGCAAGGAGTTTTTATAAAAGAA
>DASWXS010000397.1:0-3315 GCA_036405375.1 Bacteroidia bacterium | reverse complement strand
GCGGTATTGGTAGGATTATACGAGTAGCTAATAGGTGTACAACCCGTGAGATCAGGATAAATAAAACTAACCCCGTTTACATACCCATAATGAAATAGCCCCAAACCAAGACAACCAGAAGACATTGCCGGCCAGGAAGTAGTGGCTGCAACAATAGAATCGTAAGCATCGGAATCTGGCTCTTTTGTAAATACCGGGTTAATACCACTTTTGGCATCTGCAAGGAATATAAAAAAAGGCTTTCGTGATTTAGTGCCTTCACCTACATATTCATCCGATTCATAATTAACCTGTATTTTTCCACCTAATGGAGTAGTAATTTCCTTTAAAGACCATGCGTCAACAGAATCTTTAGAAACTGGTGTGGTGTAATAACTCCTTTTGTTCTCTATGTAATCACTTTTGTAGTATCCCCAGATATCTGTTTTATTGTGGTTGTAATCAGGGTTGTTTGAACTGTATTCAAAATCGTAGGACGGAAAAATTTTGACCCCGGTATTTTCTAATACTTCTATTTTTTTTAAAGTTAATTTCCCACTTTGGTCATTATCCGAATTGGTAACAGAAGAAGGTGGAGTATATCCAATGTTTAATCCGCGATTGTTTACACGAAAGAAAAACGTATCAATATTTTCATTTGAGTGATCAAAATTCAGAGCTGAAGAGGTAATGCTATTGGTAATATTGCCATGATATTTACGGCATAAGGAGTAATCGTAATTAAATTCTACGATCTTTAATGCGGCATTCTTTATAGCCGATTCATAATATGTATAATCTCCCATATGAATAATGTCGTTATCCGGATCACATGCTGATGTAGTGAAACCTGATACCGATGGTATAGATTGTGTATTACCCAAAACACCCAGGTCCTCATTCCTCAACAAAATAATTTTGTCCAGTTTTAACTGCGGGACTGCAGAGTTGGCAGGATTACGCAAATGATCCATACTTTGCTCGTCCTTACGGATACTTTTTACAAATAAAGCGGTATGTGTTGCCGTCCTAATTTTATTTAAATAATAAGACTGACTGATTCCCGAAGTAACTACACCGGTTTGTTTATAAGCAGCCCCTCCTGTTGAAATGAATTTAGGCCATTGTTTATGCTGCATGTCTTTTTTATAGCCATACATAGGTGAAGCCCAGTCAAATTCATCACACCACTTGGTATAATCGTAAGCTACCCAATATCCTTTATCCAGGCTATCTGCATAGTGATTACCATTATCAATATAGTCAGAACCTGTAATTGCAGTAAGTTTCCAGGAAGTAGCATATTTGTATCTTTTTCTGTTGATCGTTGCTACTCTGTGTGTAAAATTTACAGCACTATCCAGCAAACCAAAAGTTACAACCTGCTCATCTTCTGTATAAACTGGCAGGGCATAATGATACGTGATACCATTGGGGGTTGTGATCTGGTATCCACCAATTCCATCTCCTTCAAAATCCGCGGTATCTCTCCTGTCTCCGGAGTTCACCACGCGATAATCTATAAAACCATTTACATCATCATTAATATCCGAATTGGTAAAGTACTTTACGAAATAGCCGGTTTTTATCCTGTTGTTTGTAGTTTCTATGGTAGTGGAACTGATATCAGCCGACTTTTCAAAATTGAATTGCATGGGTTTAATATCATCTCCTGATGTTGTAAGTTGTATCAACGTTTCTTTTTCATATTTAAGCGTAACAGCACCATTGGTATAAGGCTCGAGGCTTCCTCCTATAAATGCGCCTGAAACACGATAACTGTCATAATCCTGGCTTACAAACGGAATGTATACACTACCATTTGACTGACCATAATAACCGTTATAGCTAATTCTGTTGGATACATTCCTGTATACATCATGCGAGTAATATTTTTTACTGAGTACATCAAAAACATTTGAAGTTCCAATATGGCTTAGCCCGGGAGTTATACTAAAATTACCTGTTCCGGATATATCGTTATACATAGGGCCATAAATGGATGTTTCATCAACTGAACCTCCTACAACTACACTTGGGTCGCATGAAGCATTAAAATTAACTTTCCCATTATTATCATCGGGCACACCATTTACCTGCCTGCTTATTTCCCCGGGGTTAAAATCCCAGCCCAAACCTATCCACGAAGCAGATTGGTTCATACGGATACCGGCATTGTAGGATGCAGTAACAGGAACATTTTCACCATTAGGGCCGGGCACGCTTAATAAAGGTACGGAGTAATGAAAGTCGCCTGTAAAAGGATCTACATAATCTGCTGCGGAAGCAGCTACGGGGCCTCCCTGTGAAAGTGCAGTAACAACCGGGGCGGCCTGCAATGTGTAAGGACGGAAGAGGTCAAATAAAATGACAGTTAATAAGACATACGAAAATGTCCTAGCTTTTATATTAGCCATAAGAGGTATAGTTTGTTTCGCCCCGAAAATAAAACAATGAAATTTAAAACTTATTATAGCAAAGCCGAATCATGGCCCTTACTTATCAACACCAGTTAATATCCTTTCCCGTTTTCTGTTAATGATCAATGAGTTAAACTAAAAGGAAGGTAGGTTTAACTTAATAAAAAAAGAACATACATATGTAATGTTTGGATCCTTTCCATTTTGGAGTTCGGTATAAAAATTGTAAATTGCCCTGACAAAACATTCAACATGAAAACATTATTTACTACTATTTTATCCGTTATCGGACTTTCTTTACTGGCACAGAAAGTTGAGGTGAGTGAAGGAAGCGAAAACTTCAGCACCGGCAAACAAACTGCACTTGTGGCAACATTTCAGCATAATGATAAGGACAGGGTAGAGAAGGAGTGGAAAAACCTGATAAAGGATTTTAAGCCGGATAATGTAAGCGATAAAAAGCACGAGTATTTTTTCGATAATACCAAGTTTACTTCGGTAAGTGCTAATTCAATAGATGTATATTCTATCGTTCTGGGGAAAGATAATGAGGTTCGCCTGATGGCTTGTTTTGATTTAGGCGGTGCTTACGCGAGCTCATCTACACACGGCAAAGAAATGGCTTATTTTAAAGTACTGATGAAGGACTTTGCAATTAAAATGGCAAAAGAATATTACGACGATAAAATAAAAGACGCAACGAAAGCATTCGAAAAATTAACAGATAAACAGTCTGACCTGGAGAAGGACAACAAAAACCTGGAGCAGGATATTGTTGATTACAATGGAAAGATAAAGAAAGCGGAAGAAAAAATCGTTACCAATAAAAAAGATATCGAAACCAAAAAAACAGAGATCGCAGCCCAGCAAAAAGTGCTGGATGAATTAAAAAAAGCGAAAGAGAGTGTGAAGTAAT
>DASWXS010000396.1:0-4161 GCA_036405375.1 Bacteroidia bacterium | reverse complement strand
AACGCTGTTACATATACACCTGAAGGTTCTGAAATAATTATTACAGCAACTACCGAGAAAAAAGAAAACACAGAAAAGCTCATTCTTACAATAGAAGACAGCGGCCCCGGCTTTCCTGCTGATGAAGTGGAAAAAGTATTTGAAAAATTCTACCGCCTCAAAAATTCAGCAACCGGCGGAACAGGTCTTGGACTGTCGATTGTAAAGGGATTTGTGGAAGCACATAATGGAACCATACAACTTTCAAACAGTATAAAAGGCGGAGCATGTTTTCGCATTCAGCTGCCGGTAGAAACATCTTACATAAACAACCTGAATAATGAATAATGGCGAGATATTAATAATCGACGACGAAATCCAGATCCGCAAGCTGCTGGAGATAACATTACAAAGCAATGACTTTGTAGTGAAGGAAGCCGGCAATGCGAAAGAAGGATTATTGTTCGCTGCCAATCACCCGCCCGACCTGATCATACTCGATCTGGGATTGCCTGATGAAAGCGGACACGCCGTTCTTAAAAAACTGAGAGAATGGTACACGCGTCCAATCATTATTCTGTCGGTACAAAGCAGTGAAGAAGATATTGTAAATGCTTTAGACAATGGAGCAAACGATTACCTGGTAAAACCATTCCGCACCGGTGAATTACTGGCACGTATACGTTCTTCCATACGTAACAGCGCAAACGAAGAAAGTGAATCATTGATTGACAGCGGCGACCTGCAAATTGACCTGGCATCGCGCAGTGTAAAAAAGAACAATGAAATTATTAAGCTCACGTCGACTGAATATACCTTAATGGCATTATTCGCACGCAATGAAGGGAAAGTGCTTACACACAGTTACCTGCTGAAACAGGTGTGGGGACCGGGCTATGTGAACGAATCGCAATACCTGCGTGTATATATTGCACAGTTAAGAAAAAAAATTGAAGATGATCCTAATCGGCCTTTACATCTTATCACCGAATCAGGTGTAGGCTACCGCTTTATCGGTAAAGGCTAATTAAACAAACATATTATTAAACTAAAAATCGAAGCTATGCACTCGAACAAGATAACTATTGCCTCATTGGTAGTAGCATTGGGAATAATTTTCGGAGATATCGGAACAAGCCCGCTCTATGTATTAAAAGCCATTATGGGCGAAAGAACCATTACTGAAGCCCTGGTGCTGGGAGGTTTATCCTGCGTATTCTGGACACTCACGCTGCAAACTACATTGAAGTATGTAATACTTACTTTGCGGGCAGACAATAATGGTGAAGGTGGAATATTCGCGTTGTTTGCATTGTTACGCAGGATGAAGAAAAAATGGCTGATTGTGGCTGCGATCATTGGTGGAAGCACTTTGCTTGCCGATGGACTGATCACCCCTCCTATTTCAGTTGCTTCTGCAGTGGAAGGTTTACGGATCATGTATCCACACATTGAAACCATTCCAATTATCGTTGCTATTTTGTTTTCCCTGTTTGCCATTCAGCAATTCGGAACCAATTTTGTTGGTAAATTCTTTGGCCCGGTAATGCTTACCTGGTTCGCAATGCTGGCAGTGTTGGGAATTGGCTCTATATCAGGTAACCCAGGTGTTCTAAAAGCGCTTAACCCCTATTACGCTTACCAGCTATTAGTAAATTATCCTAAAGGATTCTGGTTACTGGGTGCAGTGTTCCTTGCTACTACAGGTGCAGAAGCATTATATTCTGATCTTGGTCACTGTGGTAAAAAGAATATACGTGCAGCGTGGATCTTTGTAAAAACAGCTTTAGTGCTCAATTACATGGGACAAGGTGCATGGTTGCTTACTTTACAGGGTAAACAATTACCACCTGATGTAAATCCGTTTTATGCGATCATGCCCGAATGGTTCGTACCAGTTGGTGTAATTGTGGCAACCGCTGCAACCATTGTGGCAAGCCAGGCTTTGATCAGCGGATCATTTACGCTTATCAATGAAGCTATTCGCCTTAACCTGTGGCCGAAAGTGCGGATCAAATATCCAACCATCGTACGCGGGCAATTATACATTCCGTCTATAAACTGGTTGTTGTGTTTTGGCTGCATCGGGGTGATTCTTTATTTCAAAGAATCATCGAACATGGAAGCTGCTTATGGTTTATCAATAGTTATTACAATGATCATGACAACCTTATTGTTAGTGAATTATCTCTTCATGAAACGTTATCCGAAAGCATTGGTATATACATTGCTGGTTGTTTACCTTGTTATCGAGTTTTCATTTTTAACTGCCAACCTGAGCAAATTCTCGCATGGTGGTTGGGTAACGCTGCTTATTGCCGGAATCCTGATAACTGTAATGGCAACCTGGTTCCTTGCACGTAAGATTCTGAACAGGTACACAGAGTTTGTTCCATTGAGTGAACATTTGCCCATGATCACTGAACTAAACAATGATCTTACAATAGAAAAGTACGCAACACATCTTGTATACCTGACAAGTGCAGATAATCCGGGAGAAATAGAAAGCAAGATCATTCATTCGATCCTTCGCAAACGACCAAAACGCGCAGACGTATACTGGTTCATACATGTGGATGTTACCGATCAGCCGCACACACAGGAATACATAGTAACACACATCATTGACCAAAAAATGATACGTATTGATCTGCGGCTTGGATTCAGGGATGCCCCGCTCATCAACAAATATTTCCGGCAGATCGTTGAGGATCTCGTGATCAACGAAGAAGTGGAAGTAATGAGTCGTTATCCTTCGCTTCAAAAAAATCACATCAGTGGCGATTTCAAATTTGTAGTAATGAAAAAATATTTGTCCAACGACAATGAGCTTCCACTGTTTCAAAATGTAATCCTGGACATATACTTCCTGCTGAAATCACTAAGCCTCTCGGAAGAAAAAGGATTTGGCCTCGACACCAGTAATGTAAAAATAGAATATGTACCCATTGTGATTAATACATTTAAAAACATCAACCTTAAACGAAGAGTCTGAAATGAAAAAAAGTATAATAAGCGCTGCATTACTAATTAGTATAATGCCCGGTATAGCTCAGGAAGATTCACTTTCTATACCAAACAAACAAAAAGGTGAGCCACTGGAAGGAATGGACCTGAGCTGGCTAAATGGTGGCGACAGGAGAACATCACCTACCCTTGCCGGTAAATACTTTACACCGGTTGTAATGATCGATGTAAACTGCACACACTCTTTTAATAATCCTATCGACAATACAGTGATAGGTTCAACAGCACTGGCACGCAATAATGAAGTGCAGGTTTCGGCAGCACATTTAGGCGGTGATTTTTATTATAAAAGCGCGCGTGCACATATCGTAACACAGTTCGGAACACGTTCTACTATTATACCAAGAAATGATTACAGTCCGTACAGGGGTCAGTACCAACTTGCTGATGTGTATCGTTACCTAGCAGAAGCCAATGCAGGTTATCACTTCAACACGTTATATGGAATAAATATAGACGCCGGAATGTTCATGTCGTATATAGGACTCAATTCTTATTACCAGGCGGAGAATTGGGAATACCAGGCATCGTTTACTTCCGATAATACTCCCTGGTTTTTTAATGGTATTCGTTTACAGGTATTTCCGACCAAAAAATTAAAGATAGAACCCTGGATCATTAATGGCTGGCAGAGTTATGGCATGTATAATAATCAACCCGGCGTTGGTGGAAACATAACCTGGCATCCGAATGAAAACATAAAATTGCTGACGAATAACTATTACGGTGCAGATGCAGCTTTGATCCCGAAACGAAAACGTTTTCATTCAGACAACAGTTTTCTTGCACGCTATTATAACAAACCTCAATCGAAAGCGATCAGTAAAATGGCCTTTTCACTTACCTGCGATATCGGTTATGAAAAAGGTGGCGGAGTGAATGGTTTTAAAAACGGGGATTCACTGCAAGGCCCTGCGCAGTATTTTACAAGTGTTATGGTTTACAACAGAATATGGTTTGCTAAAAACAAATTTGCCTGGACCATTGGTGGCGGATACATGCAAAACCCGGGAAGATATTTAGTATTATATCCAACCGGAGATGCTAGTCCCCTACCCAATCCTTACAATCCAACAACTACTGCCGGCACACATCCGTTTACTGCTAATCCCGGAGATCAGTTCACCGGTTTGGATTATTCCACTAATTTAGATT
>DASWXS010000395.1:0-7595 GCA_036405375.1 Bacteroidia bacterium | reverse complement strand
TGTGCAGGCTCAGCAAGTGGAAAATTCCAAAGCGCATGAATCCATTGTTTCCCTGTCGCCAGATGGGAAAATACTGTTTATTTATAAGCTGGGTACCCTGTGGCGTTCCGATTTGGTAAATGATAAATGGTCTGCCCCGGTTCAGATTGGTAAAGAAATGATCTCTAAGGATTATGTAAACCACGTTTCTATTACCGAAGATGGCAAAACTATTTATTATACTTCGGAAAAGAAAAACAGCACTGGCAACCTGGATATTTATAAAGCAGAAATGAAAAGCGATGGAAGCTGGACCAACGCCGAAAATATTGGAGATGTGGTGAATTCGCCGGGTAACGAGCAAAGTCCTTATATATCTGCTGATGGTAAAACACTTTATTTTTCATCGAACGGACACGGAGGTTTTGGTGGCTATGATATTTTTAAATGTACCTGGAATGGCAAGAAGTGGAGCAAGCCCGAAAATATGGGTATGCCTTATAATTCCATTTCTGATGATGTATTCTTTTGTCCGAAGAAAGATCTTACGGAAGGTTTCTTTTCTTCCAATCGTAAGGGCGGTATAGGCAGTTATGATATCTATCGTTACTTTTTCGCTGATGTTCCATCTTTCGATCAATCAGATGTTGTTATAGTAGGAAAAAAGGAAAACCTGGACGCTTCAACTACTAAGAGCACCATGCAGTGGGTACGCGAACAATCTTCGAACCCTGCTACTGAAAAAATGTTCTTTAGAATAAATGGCAACGAAATAACCGATGATGTTTCAAAGGTAGAAAAACTGATTGCTGAAGGGAAAGTGAAAAAACTGGAAGTAGAGCAGGTGGAGAAATGCGGGAACTGTGCATATAAAAACAGCAATTTCTATACGGCTATTGATCCTACTACCGATGCGATGCTGGCCGCAAACAATGCAATGCTTGCGAACAATATGAATAATAACAGTTCAAGCACCACTAATAGCAACCCCGGAACTACGACTACAGTCGAGAAAAAATTCGTAGTGTATTTCGATTTTAATAGTAAAGAGCTTACACCAGATGCATACGGGCAAATCGCCAAGGCGGCAGCGCAGTTAAAGCAGGATGAGAAACTGAATGTAGAAGTAACCGGCTATGCTGATTACAAAGGAAGTGCAGGCTACAATAAAAATCTTTCCTACAAGCGAGCTAATGTTGTAAAAAAACAGTTAGCTGATAATGACATCAAGAAGAAACGAATCAAAAAAATGGTTGCAGGCGGAGAGCTGGAAACAGATGCTTCCTGTATTGGAAAACCTTGCGAGGAAGAGCAGAATGCTAAAAACCGCCGTGTAGAGATCATTATCAGGTCTGCTCAATAAAATCAGAAAACAACATTAGCCTTTTCGCGTAAATTGTAATTGGAAGCCATCACTTCACCATAAGCACCCGTACTTCTTATGGCAATAAGATCGCCACGTTTGGTTTCAGGAAGGCTTACCGCTTTTCCGAAACAATCACTGCTTTCACATACGGGCCCAACCACATCATATCTGCTGAGTGCTGCATTGGATGATAAGTTCTCAATTTTATGATATGCCTGGTAAAGCGCTGGCCGTATCAATTCTGTCATGCCCGCGTCAAGTATTGCAAAATTGGTATTTATCCCGTTCTTGATGTATAATACTCTGCTGATCAGGCTTCCACAATTTGCTACTAGTGCTCTGCCCAATTCAAAATGCAGTTGCTGACCTTTTCTCAAGCGGATTAGCTCATTAAATATACTAAAGTAAGCTTCGAAATCAGGAATAGCATCTTTATCAGGCTCTTTGTAGTTGATTCCTAAACCACCACCAACATTGATGTGTTCCAGCTGAATACCTTTTTGTTCCATGAGCGAAATGAATTCGTTTACACGCATACATAATTTACGGAACGGGTTCAAATCTGTTATCTGCGAACCGATGTGAAAATGCAAGCCGCTGAGCTTCAGATTTTTTTTATACCTGAGCAGATCCAGAACAATATCCAGCTCATGCGCATTGATCCCGAACTTGTTTTCTTCCAGTCCTGTAGTGATATACTTGTGTGTGTAGGCATCAACATTTGGATTCAGGCGCAAGGCAATGTTTGCAATTTTATTTTTCGCTCTTGCAAGATCATTGAGCACTTGTAATTCCTGGATGGATTCACAGTTGAAACAAAAAATGTTTTTGTCGAGCGCGTAATTTATTTCGTCATCACTTTTCCCTACGCCTGCAAATACAATTTTCTGTGGATCAAAACCATTCTCAAATGCGAATTGTACTTCGTTTCCACTTACACAATCTGCACCAAGCCCGGTATTTCGGATTGTTTCAAGCACCCTTGGCGTGCAGTTGGCTTTCAAGGCATAATGCAGGTGATAGCCGTATTTGTCGGTTTCTTTTTTTGCAGCCTTCAGCGTTTTGTCCAGCACTTCCAAATCATAATAATAAAAAGGCGTTTTAACCGCTGAAAATTTTTTTATGAGTTCTTGTGTAAACATGCTGCTTAGTTATAGTTAAAAACTCCTTTGTTAAGTGCGATCAATGCTTCTTTTTTCTGGTCTCCGTTTACGAGTACAGAAATATTATGCGTGCTTCCGCCATAAGAAATCATCCGGATAGGAATTTCTTTCAGAGCATCAAACACCTTATTTGCATATCCTTTTTTATCGCCACTGAAGTCACCCACAATACAAATGATCGCCTGGTCTTTATCAATCTCTACATTTCCAAATGCTTCCAGCTCCTTAATGATAGCCGGAAGATGTGTTGCATTGTCGATGGTTAATGATACAGCAACTTCTGACGTAGTGATCATATCAATTGGAGTTTTGTGTCGTTCAAATACTTCAAATACGGAGCGCAGAAAACCATATGCTAATAACATCCTTCCTGATTTGATATTGATTGCAGTAATACCGTCCTTGGCAGCAACTGCTTTTATGCCTGATTCAGATGCAGAAGAGCTAATGATGGTTCCTTTTGCCTGTGGCTGCATAGTGTTAAGCAAACGCACCGGGATATTTCTTTTCTGTGCCGGCAGTATACAGGTAGGATGCAGGATCTTTGCACCAAAATAAGCGAGCTCGGCAGCTTCATCGAAGGAAAGCTCCTGAATAGGATGTGTTTTGTTTACTACACGTGGATCGTTATTGTGCATGCCATCAATGTCTGTCCAGATCTGAACTTCTTCTGAACGGATAGCAGCACCTATTAGAGATGCGGTATAATCACTCCCGCCTCTTTTCAAATTATCTATCTCTCCAAACGAATTCCGGCAAATGTACCCCTGTGTAATGAACAGACCAGGTTGCTTGTGTTTAGCGAGTTCTGCCTGTATCTGTGTTTCAATATAGGATAAATCGGGTTCTTCGTTTTCATCTATCCTCATAAAGTTTAATGCGGGGAGTAATACTGAATTTACCCCGATCTCTTCCAGGTAAAAATGAAACAATGCGGTGGATAATAGTTCGCCTTGTGCAAGTATTGCCTTTTCTTCATTGGAAGTAAACATATCCAGGGTGAAGGAACGCAGGTAGTCGAAATGATAGCTGATCAATTGTTTGCCCTTATTCAAGCCGTTCTCTGTTGAATAAAGTTTGGCCACTTCCGAAAAGTATTTTTCTTCCAGTTTCTTTATCAGTTCTGTTGCTTTGGCAGTTTCTTTATTGTAAAGACAATCGGCAATTTCTACCAATGCGTTTGTAGTTCCGCTCATTGCGCTTAACACAACAATTTTTGGCTGTGCATTGGAAACAAGGTTCACCAGTGCCTGGATACGTTCTGCACTGCCTACGCTGGTCCCGCCAAATTTTAATACTTGCATAATTTAAAAATGATAAATGGATAAAATGGAAATAATGAACAAACAACCGATTACTTGCGCTTCATGGAAGAAGCGCAGCGTTTTATTTTCAGGTATGAAATGTTGTTTGTCATAAAAAGATGGGCAAATATAAAGCAAAGGATTTGATAAGACCAAAATTATTTTCGCTTAACATTAAGATAAACTGAGATGAATAGAATTGTACTCATATAAAATAGCAAAATGGAAGAAAGAGACGCAATCATTTATTTGAACAACGGACAGCGCAAATGCGGAAAAGTACTGGGAACGACCTGGTCGGGTGAAGTAAACTTTATTTCAAACGCATATGAGATATTACCGGGTATTGGGAGCACGCAACCTATAGAGTGTATCGCCGGAGAAGAGATCCTGGAGATTGATTTCTGCCTGAAATAATCAAATCAAAAGTAATAACCTATACAAAGTATGGCTTCGGCGGCCAGCATTTTATGCGAGGCTTTTCCATGTCCTTTGCCCTGAACGAGGCATTTGGCATAATTAGCGGCAACACCTTTTCCGGTAAACTCCACCATAAAATGTTTCCAGAATATGCCCTGGATACCGGTTTCAAAACCAGCGGCAACACCCGAAATATGCCAGTTATTGTTGATACGGTTACCAAAAATGGTTACATCGGTGCGCGGATAAACAAAACCAATCCCGGGTTTAATTACCGCGGATAGTTTATGCTTCGAGTTCTTGCTGGTATAAAGGTTCCAGCGTTTCATGTAATTTATGAGCCAGAAGTTTGCCCCGTCAGTATGCTCAAAGTGAATGTAACGTGCATCTAATACAGTGTCTTTATCAAACGATTTCCCGAAAGCGGTTCCTTTAATGCGAACGGTTTGCTCGTCAGTTACTACATACTTGGCGTGATCATAATTGATTTCAATTCCCTGGTCTTTTTTATCATTAAAATAATAACCCAGGCGACTGCTGAACTGGGGAATGGTAATATTGATCACATCCGGGATCGCATGAAAATCAGGTCTGTCGTGCGCTTTGGCATTATAAATCTTAAAATCATACACTCCGAATTGGTTTTGCTGATTGGGATCACCGTCAGGATTCCGGAAATGAATAGTGCTGCGTGCATACCAGTCGCGGTTATAACCCCATAAAAAGTAAAATGAACCTTTTTTCTTGGCAGACAGGTTTGCTCCCGGACATGAATCGCAAGGCTGTGCCAGCAAGGGAAATGAACTTAGTAGTATAAAAAGTGTAACAAAAAATTTCATTCGTACTATTCAACACGCTTTAAATTGATCTCGCGGTGTGGATTGATAACCAACGGGAATTTCTCGATCTTCACCGAACTGCTGTCCAAACCAAACGCCCTTCCTTCCGATAAACTGATCTTCTTAAGTGTGAAATACAGGTCGAGGATCACACGTTCATGCCATGGAAGGTCGTTGTCGTAAGAAAGGAACTTCTCGATGATCACAAATTTAAAATCCCCGATCACATTGTTCCTGTTTAATGATTCATAACGGCTGGTGATATCCACTTCGCCGTTTTTCACAAGATCCTGTACCACTTTACGGAACATCAGGTTTACTTTCGGTGCAACGCGGAAACCTAAGTTAAGGTCAACACGAATTACATCTTCATTTATAATTTCATGCACCTTGTATTCCATCTTATGCGGTTCATCCAATACATTCACGTGTACAAACCAGTAAATATCTGCTCTTTTCGGGCGTTTCTGCAAAATGGAATAGATAATTTTAGACTCTATCTCATCTGGTCTGTTGGCATTGGTCATATAAACCAAATGTGTAGCATATTTTGGAATGGTGAGATCATTGCTCAGTTCAGAAAGCATAGGAGCATACTTCTCTACTTTTGAGAACTCTGTATAACGTCTGCGGATTCGTTTTGCAGAATACCATACTGCCATAATCAATGCGAGTACAAAAGCGATGATCAGGGTAATATAACCACCCTTAGGGAATTTATCGAGGTTGGCAACAAGGAAAGACGCTTCAATGGCAATATATACTAAAACGAAGGTATAGATGAACATTTTCGGGAATTTCTTCAGGCGCATGAACATAGTAAGTAAACGCGAAGACATGATCATCCCTAAAATGATGGTTAAACCGTAGGCAGCCTCCATTTCAGATGATTCCCTGAAGTAAAGAACGATAAAGATACAGCCGGCATATAACATCCAGTTAATTGCAGGAATATACATTTGTCCTTTTAGCTCCGTAGGATATTTGATCTTTACCTTAGGCCAGAAATTGAGGCGCATGGCTTCGTTGATCAAAGTAAAAGATCCGCTGATGAGGGCCTGGCTGGCTACAACTGTTGCAATGGTAGCAATACCGATTCCGAAAGGAAGGAACCATTCAGGCATAATAGCAAAGAAAGGATTGGTGCCGTTTAATTTTTGACCGTCCATTGATACCAGTAATGCGGTTTGACCAAAGTAATTCAGCAGCAGCATTGATTTAACAAAGATCCAGCTGATTCGAATGTTCTTTCTTCCGCAGTGTCCCATGTCGCTGTACAATGCTTCAGCCCCTGTGGTACAAAGGAATACTGCGCCAAGTAACCAAAATCCTCCAGGATGTTCAATCAGTAGTTTTATTCCGTACCATGGATTTAATGCTTTAAGCACAGTTAGATTACCGGCAAGGGAAATGATACCAAAGAAACCCAGGGTAAGGAACCATACCAGCATGATAGGCCCGAAAAATTTACCAATGAATTTAGTTCCGAATTGCTGTATCATAAAAAGAACAGTGATGATGGCAATAACGATTGGTATAGTATGAATGTCTTTAAAAGCCGGTAGCATCCGTAAACCTTCAACCGCAGATGCAACCGAAATAGGCGGTGTAATAATACCTTCTCCAAGAATACAGCATCCGCCTATAATGGCGGGAAAAATGAGCCATTTGACCCTCGCTTTTTTAATAAGGGTGTACAATGCAAAAATCCCACCCTCACCTTTGTTATCAGCTTTAAGTGTAAAGATCACATATTTAATTGTGGTTTGTAATGTAAGTGTCCAGAATACAAGAGACATTCCGCCCAGGATAACACTGGCATCGATTGCTTTTTCGCCAACTATGGCTTTCATCACATATAATGGTGATGTACCTATGTCGCCGTATATAATTCCGAGAGTTACAATTAAACCACCCAGAGTAATTTTATTAAGGTGGTGGCCGTTATGGTTATTGTCCACGATGGAAGAAATTAGGGTACAAATGTATATGTTTTTGAATATATAACACGTTAATTTGTTAAGATTTGGAAGGGTTTTTGAACCGTGTTTTAAACAAGTTTCGTTTGGGACTTTGAACGCTCAGATGCAATAGGCAAAGCCTGTTTTTTCTTCGCTCAATTAAAAATTGCTTTAAATAAAATTTGGAAAATTATTCATTCACATGAACCGACCAGGTAATTTCAGCGGTTGGTTCCAGGGTTTTGGAAACAGAACAATATTTGTCTATAGAAAGTTTTGCGGCTCTTTCGGCTTTGTCTTTATCCACATTGCCTTTGAGCAGGTATTTGATATGAATTTTTCTGAACAGCGAGTATTCTTCAACACTCTCCTTTGTTCCATCCACAACAATTTCAAATGAGGTTATTTCCTGCTTCTGTTTTTTTAATATGGAAATAATATCAATTGCACTGCAACCACCAACAGCAGATAATAATAATTGAGTGGGGCGCATGCCTTTATTGTGCCCGCCAATAGCCTCTGATCCGTCCATAAGAATGGTATTTCCATTCTCATTTACAGCC